>NZ_RHGZ01000017.1:0-106030 GCF_003789045.1 Marinobacter sp. R17
GGATTGGGCTTCCTCCAGACCCCACCTCGCGATGACGCCCTTGCCCTTCTCCTAGCCTTCGGCTCTGCGAACACCTGGCAGGAGGACTTTCACCTCCCTAGTTCTGTGCCATGCCCGGCACACACGCTGAAGCTTAGCGGCGCCACTTCAGTGGCGTCCGGTGGACGGCCCCGGGCCGGGAACGGACTACAGTCACTTGTTAGAATTTGATACTTCAACGCCCATGCTTGCCTGCCACCAACAGGTCATAGCCCCATTTGAAAGTTGCAGCAGGAAAAGCCCTCTCGAATTGCTGCCTTACCTTCGGCATATCTTGATCCTGAATCCTGTCATCAGCGAGCTCGATCGCGGCCACATTTATGTATTTTGATAATCTACCTAACAGGTTCTCTATCCCATAGTAGCTGAAGCACTTGGCACCAACCCTTAGTGACGTCACTTCAATTGGATTTACTGTGTACTCTGCCTTCTGAAGATCCTTTTCATCCCAGAGAAACAGCCTTCCACCATTGAATATCTTTTCTGGATCAATCTTCATACTGTTCTAACGCCTCAAACACCGGCATGGTGAAGTTGGCGGCTTTTTTGGAACAAAAAAGGTGACAGCTTTACCATGTCCGAGTGCTTTGACTTGTTACACGGCCACTGCACCGGCCAAGGTTACTGTCTCGGCACACTGCATCACAGGCATCGGGCCGACCTTTTTATTTGAATTTTTCTTTATGAAATTATTTAGCTTACGCGATGCGCTTGAGACAGCTTTCCAATCCCACTCGGATGGCGAACCCATAACATCACTATAATTAGGCTCCCAAGCAGTAGCACGCTTTTCGGTATTATGGTTGGTATGGCTATATTGCAAACCAGCTTTGTTGATGCCTTTTAGCTCAAGAGATATAAGCCCCCAGCCATCTACACGATATCTGTGAGTAGCCCCTCGGCACTTTTTAGGGTTTAGCTCAATTCGATTTACCTTCACATTTAACGATGCTTTAACAGGCCATAGCATGAGAGTTGCAGAGCGATTTTGGCAATTTGAAAACTCATCTAATTGATAGTACTCGACAACTTCTTTTGTGCTTAAAAATTCAACAAGCTCTGTTTCGTATGCGGAGTATGATTCGAAAACTCTGCATCCCATTTCGTCAAAGACGAAATCGAGTATCTCTAAAAAATCATTGTCTATTGCATAGAAATTACAATTTGGCATCTGCTCGATATTTCCTTGCCGTGTAACGCCCGCCACACGGGCAAAGTTGAAGCGTAGCGTAAACTTTGTCCCCGTGCTGGCGATTGTTATGCATCTTCGTCTCGAACATTGAGGCCTGCTGAAGCAAGGGGATGGCTTTCCGAACTGAAGAAATATAGCTCCTTACCTTTCAAATCGATGGTTAGCCGAGATTTCAGGGCGATAATTTCCTCTCCATCTTGATGCGGCCATACGCCGATTGCTACTTTACTGGACTCGCTCTGCAGGATCGCATCAATAATGTGTTGGTCATAATCTTTATGTAAAGAGTGCCCAATTACCACCAATCCATTCTTGCTGCTCGCAAGCTTTTCGTAACAAAATCGGAGATAGTCATTCCGTTTGATCCGCGACAATTTCCACTTAGAGCTGCCTTCGGTGATAAATAGAGGAAACTGCTCTGGATGGTCCAAATCGAAGAGTTCTGATAGCCTGTTCAGACCATTTGCTGTTAGCTTTTTAGTCCTCCCATTCGGAAGCTCTACGAGGTGGATAGCTCCATGCAGGTAATGGAGCTTTGTTCTGTCTGCAGGAACAGCTGTATCAGATGAGTCAAAGCAACCATCTTCACCCCAGAAATAATCTTTAAATCTCCATGTATCAGAATCCATAATGGCCCAATATGGGATTAGATCATAGTTCGTGGTAAAAACGTTCTTGTAACTCCTAAGCCTTGCATTAATCTCAGCGACGTCAGCAAGTGCTGGCGGTATGTGGGCAAAGTTAACAGCTGAACCCAAGGCATTCTTAGCGCCTTCATACAGAGCTGTAATCTCCGCATCTTGAGGACTACCAAGCTGCTCATCTACGAGCTTCGCGTGATATAGGATTCTCAAAACGTCTTCAAAGTTAGCGCTGCCAACATGCTCAAAAAGGGCAAGACTTTGCGCGGTGAGTTGATGGTCTATATCTTCCCTCTGAGCAACCTCAAACAGTGTTCCATACCCAAATCGGCTCCAAATATTGATGCTGAAACCATTTCCAAGAAGCAGGTTTTTCCACTCCAACTCGGATAGCTCTTCCCACTCAACTAAGTTTTGATCAATTTTAATCTCTGGCATCGATACTCCGTTCCGAGAAACCATGAAATGCATAACGCCTGGGCTCAGCGGCCGATTTGGAGGCGCAGCGCGCCGGAAAAGCGGTCCGCTGCAGCCCCTGGTTAGGGCTTTTCGCGTTCATAGTGTTTGCCGGAATTTGGAGATCATGCTATCTGTGCACTCCCTATACCTTTCAAACAAACGCATTAGCCCAGATATGTTTGGCAGCCTTACTTTTTCTGCGAATTCGATTGCTTCATTTATCTCCTTATCTGAGCCGCCAGACTCCCAAGTATGAAGTTCAATCATCATAAATATCGCCTGGTCTATTGAGTCGACCAACTCATACTCATCAGGAGATTCAGTGTAAAAAGAAACTACTTTTTCGGACAACAAATCTAAGGCAAAGATTTCTTCGGAATACTCCCAGAGAGGAAGAAGCTCTCTATTCCCAACCTCGGGCCAATCTCCCGGTTTATCTGGATAGCCCTTTGAATAAAAATATTCTGGTTCCTCAAAATAACGAGAAAAGGGTCCAAAATCGTCATTCTTCAGCAACAGGTCAACGACCTCCGGCCTGAGTTTCAAGCCCCTTATCGTCGCTTCCCTTTCGTGCAGAGGTACGCTCATAATTCCTCTTGGGCCCTAACGCCTGAATTAAGGCGCCGACCGCTGGCGTAGCCAGTGGGCGGTCGGCTTGAATGAGTTGTTAGGCGCCAATGATTGCACGCAAGGCGTCCTCCGCATAAGCATGGCCAGCAGTGAGCTCTGCGCGCACAAGCGACTCAAGAGGGCTTGCGATTTTGCCTAGCATGCGAATAGTGACGAGCGAGCAGTCTACTGGCATGCCCAAACGACGGTAGGCGACTCCAAACTCATTTTTTGCCTCTCCACTGAGAATCGAGCGGAGGACAGGAACAGCGTCCTGGCCATGTGCCGCCAGTTCATGGGTTGCAGCCGCGCGGTCTCGAGGGCTGAGAAAGGCCTCGCAGAACTGGCTAGCTACGACTAGATCTGATTTGGACATGAGGTTGGTCGGCTTGGTGCCTAACGCGGAGCTAAGCGGCCGGTTTGGAAGCGCAACTGCGCTGGCAAACCGGTCCGGTGGAGGGCCGCCAGGCCCGGAACGTACTTGAGCGGCTTGTTATGCGTTTTTGTCATTGAATACTTCAGCCCTCAGATTCTCTTTGACCTCATCTGGCTCAAAGGCATGGCGCAATATTTCTGCCGGGTAAACTCTTCCTGTCTCACGAGCTCGAACTATTTTCTCTATATCCGAGACGGAAGTGTTCTCGTTCACTAGTGCCACAGAGACACTAGATATTTCAGCGCGCTTGGCCATGAAGGTGTGCAGTTGCTCAATGCTTAATCCCGCGTAGTATCCAGCGACAATGCACGAGGCGATATCTTTTGGGAATGCGCCCTCGAACTCAGCCGCCAGCGTTCTTCTATATTCCTCGTAGTATTCTCCAAGTTCCAATGATTTACCTCCGTGACGCATAACAGCGATTAGACCGCGTTCCGTAATATTGAATATACGAGAATTCTTCATAACAGCAGGAACGAGCCAATGCCACCATAAAATTACTCCATAAATATCAAACAGTTATATAAAAAAGCAGCGGGCACCTGCAATATCGCGACTTCTACATTTTGTCATCCCAATATAACTGTATAAAAACGCAGGCAGCCAAGCCGTCGGATTTTTACGTTCAGAATCAGCAAGGCAAACGCCTAAAATGGCGCTCAGAGGGAGAGGTAACAGGCAGGCAATCAAAGAAGGAAAACACCACACTCATCCCTGACCACAACCACCGAGCAACATCCCAGCCACCGGCACACAGACACAAAAACGCCCTGCCAAAAGAGTGTAGCGTTCCGGCAGGGCGTTTCTATGCGCTCTTACAAGCTTTTACAAATTGGCCTGGTCGATGTCATCAAACCCGGATTCAGAGATCCTCAGCCGTCGGCAACGCAACAAACGCCCCATACCGCGACACGGCCACCGCCCCACAGCGGCAGGCGTATGTCAGCGCTTCCTCGAATTTCTGATCATTGACCCAGCTTTCCAACTTGTCCCGGGCGATCCCTTGGGCCGCCATCTGATGCAACAGCCCGGCAACGAAAGCATCGCCGGCCGCGGTGCTGTCGATCATGTCGGCGGCGATGGGGGCGACCTGGGCGTTGCCGTCGGACCAGTAGGCGTTGAGGGGGTTGCCGCCGTCGGTGATGAGGACGAGTTTGACGCCGGCGTCCAGCAGTTGTTGGACCAGTGTTTTCTCGTCGCCGTAGAGGGCTTCGAGTTCTTCCCGGCTGAGTTTGACCAGGTCGGAGGCGACCATGGCGTCCCAGATGGGTTCGGCCGGGGTGGTGCCGTTGGGCCAGAGGTTGTGGCGGTAGTTGACGTCGAAGCTCACCAGGCAGCCGGCCTCGCGGGCCTGTTGCATGAGGTCGAGGGTGGTGTTGAGGATTTCGTCGTCGGTCAGGGTGTTGGAGCCGCAGTGGAAGATGGCGGGGCTGTCGAACACGGTGTCCGGCAGGTACTCCACACGATACAGCAGGTCGGCGCTGCGATTGCGGTAAAACGCGAAACTGCGCTCGCCGTCGGGGTCGAGGCTGACGAAGGCCAGCGCCGTCATGGCGGCCGGCGTCTGGTGCAGGGCGGAGGTATCCACGCCGTAACCGCTCATCGAGCGCACCAGCAGGTCGCCGAACATGTCCTTGCCCACCTGCCCCACAAACATCGCGTCGCCACCGAGCTTGGCGACGCCGACCGCGACGTTCGCTGGGGCGCCGCCCGGCTGTTCGAGGAACTTGCGTTGGCCGGCTTCGGGCAGGGCCAGCATGTCGATCAGGGCTTCACCGAAGGCGATGACCTTCATCATTATTGTTCTCCTGTTGTCTGCAATCCTTTTCCACGCTCAAGCGATGTTGGCACGGTTGGATGGGGAATCCTTTTGGAGGAAAGTCTAACCGTTGGGAGGGGTTGGGGGATATGGAGGGATGATGGGGATGGCGCCGGGCTCCAGCCCCCTCTCCCCAAACCCCTCTCCCGCCAGGGGCGAGGGGCTTAAAATGTGCAAACCGGGAATCTGTTCAGGAGGATCGTGCAGGACTATGCCGCGACGGGACTCAATCGAACTCGTGGTAGGTATCCAGTCGCTTCAGCCAGCCGGGCAGCCAGCGTTCCCGTTCGATCTTTTTGGGCGCGTTCTTCGCGCGCAGGGTCAGCACCTCGGCCGCGGCGTTGCGGAACTGGTCGAGGGGCGTGTCGCCGTCCACGCGGCTCATGCGCTCGAGCACCTGCAACAGGCCCCAACCCTGCCCCTGGTAGCGCTCGGATGGTGACAGGCCTTCGCCCTTGAAGTTGACGTAGTCGATCAGCGCGTAGGCGCCGCCCGGCGTGGCGCTGAGGTTCTTGATGTGCTGGCTGATGGTGCCACGGCGGGCTTCCGGGGCGGCGTCGACCACACGCGCCAGCGCGGACTGGGCCCGCTTGAACATGAAGGCGGCCTGGACGTCCTGGGTACGGTTGAGGAACTGGCGCAGGGATTCGACCCGTTCGCTGTCCTGCTGCGCCAGGTAGGCCTTCCGGTTCGGCCAGGGGGCGTCTTCGGGGTCGCCCTCCGCCAGCCAGCCCGGCAGGGTTACGCCCTGCTCGTCCATGTACTGGACCAGTTGCGGGAAGCTCTCCACAAACAGTCCTTCCACATCCGCCGGGTACCAGATGAAGTGCCCGATCCCCAGGGATGGAAACGCCTCCCCTTCGTTCCAGTGCACCAGGCACTCGACCTTTGCGGCGCATTCATTGCGGAAGATCTGCTGCCCGACCCGCTCGAGCTGGGCATCCGTGAGTTGGAGATCAAAATCCGGGGTGGGCTTGCTGCAGCCGGTGATGAGCAATGTGGCGGTCACGAGCAGGCCGGCGATTTGGGGACGAATGTGGGTCACTGCGCTCTCGGTTAGCGGGTCGGTTGAAAGATGCCGGGAGGATAACGCAATCCGCCCCCTGATTCGCTTGCCGTCTTGTCATACAGACCGCGTCACAAGGCCGAGATGACCTAAGGCATGATCATTTTGCGACCAACCACAGGCTGTGGAATGATCAGCTCAACCGGGCCGCTGCGGCCCTATTCCGGTCCGGAAATGGACCTTATCTTCCCGACAAGGAGTTCAGGGTATGAAGACCCGCCGTCTGGGGCTGCTGGCAATGTCCGCCGTCGCACTCGCTGGTTGTGCATCCACCGATTCCGGTTACCAGCCACCCAAAGTCGACAACACCCCCACCCACACCACCGCCGTCATCCATGCCACGTCCCGCATTGAAGGCAGTATCCTGCCCAATTTCCACGGCACGGAAACCGCCTACACCCGGGCGGACCGGCGCACCATCGACAACGAATCCAAGGTGGATTCCTGGTGGGCCAAGATGATGATGGACGACCTCCATACCGCCGACATGTTCCGCATGGACCAGAACCGCGCGATGAAGGTCAACTACAACAACCAGACATACTACGAGTGCGGCATCAGCCAGTGCCCGAGCGTGATCAACATGCTCAACGCCGCCAGCAACGAGAGCGCGGACAAGGGAGAAGACACCTACGATCCGGAAGGCTCTGAAGCCTGCCCGCTGCAGCTGGTCGAGCATGAGTTCAATGTGGTGGATACCGGCCAGAGCAAGACGCTGCACGGCTACCCGGCGCATCTCTACCAGGCCACCTGGGACCTGATCTACGAGGACGACAACCGCCAGCAGAACACCAACAAGCTGGTGATCGAATTCTGGACCACCCCGCCCACCGGCGAGATGAAGCAGATCTGGGCGATTCACCAGAAGGCGACGGATGCCTATGTCGAGCAGGCCGACCTGGATCACAATCCACTGGCCCGGTTCCTGCCGGAAGACGTCTTCCGCGCTGTGTCGGCCTTTAGTGGCGATACCGACAGCAGTACCCAGCAATGGCACAACGAAGTGACCCGGAAACTGGCCACCATCCAGGGCTACCCGCTGAGTATTGAGCTGGACTGGTATCTGGAAGCCCATGCCTGCGAGGAGGCCGCGCCGCAAACGGCCTCATCAGACAATGCCAGCGATCCGCTGGGCGCGCTCAAGGACATGGCCAGCAACGTGGTGGGCGATGCGGTGAAAGATCAGTTCGCCGGCGACGAAGGCGCCCCGATCTTCAGCTACCGCTATGACGTGCAGAGTGCCAGCATCGCGCAGGTGCATGACAGCGTCTTCACCGTGCCCAAGGGCTTCCGCGAGAAGCCGCTGCCGGACTGGGTGCAGAAGTAGGTTCGTACCCTGCCGGGGCCTTTACTGGGGCTCCGGCAGGTCGGGCGAGGTATTGTCGTCGTCGGCCAGGAACGATGTCCAGATTTCATGGGTGCGCGCCCTGGTCAGGCGAAGCTTGCACTCACCGCGCTTTTGCACCCGTATGGTGTCGTCACCCCACCGGCGGAAGACGGTATCGCAGTGCTTGGTGCGATAGGCTTCCCAGGCTTCCTGGGATTCGTTGATCAGTCGGATCGTGGACTCTTCGTCCTTGTTGCGCTGCAGGCTGGCCTCGAGGTACTTGTCCATCTCCCCTTCCGCCTGGTCCACCGCTTTGGCGTTGCACAGTTCGATGTCCATCGTGGAGACCGGGTTCTTGCAGTCGTCGCCGGCGGCCAGCGCAAGGCTGGACGCCCCCAGTAGCAGCAGTGTGATCAGAAGTCTCATGGTTTCCTCCCTTTCAGTGCCTGTTCATCAAGCCCGCTATGGGAAATGAAATGCCACCCGGATCGCAAGGGCGGATCAGCGTGTGGCATGCCCCGGGTAAACTTTTTCCGCGTCGGGGCGGCGATAGTCGCGGAACACACCAATCTCCCAGGGGCGAATCGCCAACATCAGGCTCATGCCGTAGCGCTCGTCCAGAGGCAACGATAAATCTTCCTGATGACAGTGGCGGAAGTCCAGCGCCAGGCGACGCAGCTTCTGTTGCATGATGTCGTTCGAACGGGGCGACAGCATGCCGTTGAGGAACAACCGCAGCTCACCGGGCCGGTTAAAGCGGCAGTGGAAGAAGTCCCCCTGCACCTGATCCTCGAAAAAGCGCTGGATCGGACCGTTCTTCTGCCAGTGGAAATCGTGGGTGATCAGCGGCTTGATGCGATTGCCCGGCAACAGCTCGATCAACCCCATGCGGTCCAGTTGGGCCAGACGGTTGATGACGTCGTGTTCGCTGAGCGCGTACGCCGCCAGGATCTGCTCGAAATGCCACCGGTTCAGCGCGCAGATCGCCACGATGAGCAGCGGGATGTCCGACACCAGTTGCTGTTCCTGCTCGATCGTTAACGCATCCACCCGGGCCTCCGGCTCCAGTCGGCGCATCAGGTCGCTGATCTCCAACCCCATTAACGCGCAGACCTGATCCAGGCGTTTCAGCGAAAACTGCCTTTCCGCAAACAGCCGCTTCACGCTGGCTTCCGACAACGACAGCTCGGCGGCCACCTGCTGGTAAGTGAGACCGTGCTCCCGCAGGATTTTCTTGAGGGCGTCGATGATGGCGGTGGTCTGGGCCATAGGGTTTGGGTCTCCGGATTGCGAGTGGTTGAAGGCAGCTCAAAGCTACCCGCATGCCTGTGGTTCGTAGGTTGGGCTGACGCAGGAAGCCCAACGATCACCTGTACAGATGCCCCTTCCATGCCGGTTAAACACGGCCACGCTTGTTGGGCTTCCTGCGTCAGCCCAACCTACGATTGAGTCTTGATCGGGCACCTTCGGCGCCTCAGAAGCAGAAGCGTCTGCTACATGGAACGGCGAATCTCTCGGCATATAGTATCGCCAGGTAATACCCCATAGCCAATCCCATGCAACTATTTGGCTTTTTCTGGTGCCCATCGCCCCACCCAACCACAGTGTCTCCAACAGCGGCACACGCCGCATTCAACAAGAAAGCACGAACCGGAGGCTGTATGGATAACGAACTCAGTAGCAACTCGACCGGCTGGTTGTTCTTTGTGAAGGCATCGTTCGCGATTGCCCTGGTGGCCACCGCGGTGGGCATTGTGTTTACGCCCACCGACCTGCTGGTCAAAGGCTACATGGCGATCTGTGCCCTGTTCCTGGTGAGCACCACCATCACCCTGTCCAAGACCATGCGCGACGAGCACGAAGGCAAACGCATCCACAATCGGATCTCCGAGGCCCGGGCCCAGCAGATCCTGAAAGAATACGGGGAGTGAGCGCCATGATGATCTGGAGAAAAGTCGGCACCCTGTTCCGCGCCTCCGCCTGCGAACCGGCGGAGAGACTGGTGGACACCAACGCCCTGCGCATCATGGCGCAGGAGCTTCGAGAGACGGAAGACGCCATGATTGTCGCCCGGCGCGAACTGGCCGGGCTGATGGCCGAATCCAAGCAACTCGCCCGCAGCAACGACCAACTGGCCGAGGGCATTACCCGCCGTGAGAATCAGGCGCGGGAAGCCCTCGATAAAGGCGAAGACGCGTTGGCCGGCGAGTTGGCCGAGCGCATCGCAGATGATGAAAACACCCTGGCTGAACAGCGCCAGCATGCCCAACACCTGGCGCAGCAGGAGCAGACTCTGCGCAAGCAACTCTCCGCAGCGGCCCGACGCCTGCAGCACTACAAACGGGAGCTGAGTCTGGCCAAAGCCAACCGCAACGCAGAGCAGGTGTTGAAGCAACTGGGCAGCCACACTACCGGACTGAACAGCCGGATGAGCGACCTGGCGTCTTCCGCCGACCGCATTAAATCACAGCAGACGCGGAATGCGGATGTGAATGAGAGTTTGCGGGAGCTGGCTGAAGAGGACGAGGGCCAGGATATTGATCGCAAGCTGGAGAGTGCGGGGATCAGCACCGGGAAGCATGATGCGAAAGCGGTGTTGGCGCGGTTGCGGGGTAGTGAGGCGCGCTCGGCGCCACCTTCCGGCCCCGAGTAAATATGGGCGCCTGACGGCGCCTCAGAAGCTGAAAAGAGCGTTGCAAAGTCCCAGTATTCCAAAAGTGGCGTCGTAAACTCCCTCTCCCCTCGAGGGAGAGGGCCGGGGAGAGGGGGAGGCGCCGTCAGGCGCCCTTCAAAAACAGGCGATCATGTCCGGTGAGGCTTTCGCCTCGCCCCCTCTCTCCAAACCTCTCTCCCGCCAGGGGAGAGAGGCTTTTACCCGAAAGCTTTTGCAACTCCCTCCGATGCATCTGCTACATGATCGGGTTAACTGAAAATGTAGCCGATGCTTTAGCTTCGGAGCAGCCTGCAAGGCCGCCAGAGAACGCACGCACCCTCTCAGGGCTCGGGAAAATACGCCTCTTCCTGGCTCAATTGCTTGCGCAACTCCATCAGCCGTTTGGCCGAATCCCGCAGCTTCAGATCGCGAGGTTCCTTGGGCACCCATTCCGGGACCGGGGTGGGATTTCCTTCTTCATCGACCGCCACCATGATGACGGTGCAGCGGGTGGTCAGGCTGCGTTCTTCCCGGGTCGGGTAGCCGGCCCTCACTTCCATGGCGATGTGCATGGAGGTGTTGCCGGTCATGATCACCTTGGCGGCGACCTCAACCAGCTGCCCCACCAGGATGGGTTTGACGAAGCGGATGCCGCCGGCATAGGCGGTGATGCAGTACTTGCCGCTCCACCCGGCCGCACAAGCGTAGGCCGCGAGGTCGATCCAGCGCATCACGGCGCCGCCGTGTACCTTGCCACCAAAATTCTGGTCCCCGGGTTCCGCCAGGAAGCGCAATGTAATCTGTCGTTCAGTTCCCGGCATACCGGCTCCAATCCATCACCCAACAAAAGACTACTGTCTCAACTTCCGGGGCGAATGACGAGCATTTACGGGGCAATTTAGACCAAGAGCTAACGGCTGGCTGACCACCAGGGGTACAACAACGGTCGGCGTGACTAATCCACTCCGGGGTATTTGGGCCGCGGTACGGGCGTGCAGTGCTTGAACGCCTCACCCTTGGTGCCTCCGCCCACGACTTTGTACGGAGCAAAGCAGCGCTGGCTTTCCCGGTAGCGTCTCATTTGGGCTTCGTACCGTTCCTGCTGTTGCTCATGGGTCAGCCGGGTTCCGGGACCGGGCGATTCGGGGAGCGACTGGGGCTCGGCTTGTTGGGGCTTCACTTCAGCCGGTTTTGCGCCAGCTTCTTCGGCACGTTGCTCTTGTTCGTGCCGATATGCCCTCGCGGCGTCGGCTGCCTCGCGAGCCGATTCGGCGATCGCCTCGGCCGACTTCCGCTCGCTGGCCGACGGATGACCGCTATCGATATCGAGCGTTTCACCCTGCGCTTCGTAGGCCTTCGGGATATGATCCCCGAAATGGACGTTGCCATCCTTATCCACCCAGCGATAGACCTCTGCACTGACCAGACCAGGCATTGCGCATAAAAAACCGATCGCGACGACGAATCTCCGGGACCCCATGACCAACATCCTTTTGCCGGGACAACCATTCCGTTATCCCGAACTATAGACCATGGACCCGCTCTGCCCAGCGACCCGGTTCTGTCAACAGCGATGAGACACCGGACAAGCGTCGCTGTCCCGCTCCCACTGGATGGTGACGTGGTTGATGTTGAAGTCATGGCGCAGCTTGCCTTCGAGAGTTTCCAGCAGGGCGTCGTCGGAGGCCGGGTCCGGCTTGACCAGATGGGCGGTCAAGGCATTCTCGGTGGTGCTCATGGCCCAGATGTGCACGTGGTGGACGCCTTCCACGCCCGGCAGGTCATTGAGCACCGTGTGGACCTCATCCGGGTCGATACCGGAAGGCACCGCGTCCAGGCTGAGGTTGAGCGATTCCTTGAGCAGTCCCCAGGTGCCGATCAGGATGACGGCGACGATGGCCAGACTGACCACGGGGTCAATCCAGGTCTGCCCGGTCCACAGGATCACCAGGCCAGCCACCGCGACACCCAGCGACACGCCGGCGTCCGCCGCCATGTGCAGGAAGGCGCCGCGGATGTTCAGGTCTTCTTTCTGACCTGCCATGAACAGCATCATGGTCGCGGCGTTGATCACCACGCCAATCAGCGCCACGACGATCACGGTCATGCCGGCCACTTCCGGCGGATTGGCGAAGCGGCGGATGGACTCCCAGGCGATGCCGCCGATGGCGACCATCAGCACCAGCGCGTTGATCAGCGCCGCCAGGATGGTGGTTTTCTTCAGCCCATAGGTGCGCCATTTGGTTGCCGCACGCTGGGCCAGCCAGGCCGCGCCCCAGGCCAGGATAAGGCCCAGTACATCGCTCAGGTTGTGCCCGGCATCCGCCAGCAGGGCCATGGAATCCGCCAGTACGCCGTACACCGCTTCCACCACGACGAAAAACACATTGAGCAGAATGCCGATGGCAAACGCACGGTTGTGAGCCATCCCGTGCGCGTGTCCGTGGGCATGGCCGTGATGCGAGTGACCGTGGTGGTGATGGGCGTGAGACATGGAAACGGGCTCCTTGATGATGGTTGACGCTATTAAAAACCCTGAAGTGGTTACAGGGTCAAGCCATCACACACGTCGGGAGTCAGCGGCCCGTCTTCAGCCCGTTTGTTCTTCGGCACATTCCACGCAAATGGTGGTCTGGGGCAGGATCTTGATTCGCTCGGGGTTGATGAATTCACCGCAGTATTCGCAGATGTCGCCCTCACCTTCTTCAATGCGACGAAGCGCCCGTTCCACTTGTCGCAACTCTTCACGGGCCTCGACATCCAGTCCGTCGACAACTTCGTCATTCTGTCGCTGGACGGCCTGCTCGGCGAAATCCGCTTCCAGGGGGCCACCGTCGCGGTGTTGGTGGGCGGAATACTTATCGATGCGCGCTTTGAGTTCATGGCGCAGGTCGGTCAGGAATTCGGTGCGATCGGTCATAGGGGTACCTCGCTCAATCGAGAACCGTACTCTAACTATAGGCGTTTACGTATTAACTCACGCAGGACAATAGTTAGACCGTAAGATCGCCGTTTTGTCCCCCAAGTCGGCCTGTCGCTGGAACTGCGCTAAAGTCATCGGGTAACCGTCCCCGCTTTTTGCCCACTGTGCGCATCGCCACGCCAAGGAGTTTGCCCGTGTTCCATCGCCTGCTTCCGATCTGCGGCCTTGTCCCGCTTCTGCTTGTCGGTTGTGCTCACTGGACGCCGGAGCCGGACTCGCCGCCTTCCCTGCCGCCCATGCATTCCATCCTGAATACGCCGGTGATCGACAGTGACACGGGCCAGCCCATTACCGTGGAAGCGTTGGCGGCCAAATGGCGGGATGCCGACGTGGTGGTGATTGGCGAGCTGCACGGCCATAACGGCGCGCACCTGCTGGAGGCCCGCATGCAGGCGGCCCTCTATGCCGAGCATCCGGATCAGGTGTTGTCGCTGGAGCCGTTCAACGTGGATCACCAGCCGGAACTGGACCAATACCTGGCCGGCAAGCTGGGCGAAGCGGAGATGATCGAAGACGCCGAAGCATGGGAAAAGTACCGGGCGGGCTACCGGCCGCTGGTGACTTTCGCTGCGGAACTGGGCCTGCCGGTGGTGGCCGCTAACGCGCCGACATTGGCCGTCCGCTGCGTGGGCCGGGAGGGTCCGACGGCGCTGGACCGGCTGGATCCGGATCTGCAGGCACTGCTGCCGAAGCAGCCTTTCCTGAGCGACCCGAATTATCGCGAGCGTTTCTTCGCGGCCATGGGCGGCCACGGTAGTGGCAGCGGTGGCGACAATCCGCTGGAGAACCGTTACAAGGCGCAGCTCCTGCGGGACAACACCATGGCGAGTCGCATCCTGCAGGCACTGAAAGCCCATCCCGGCGCCCAGGTGCTGCATGTTACGGGGGTATTCCACAGCGAGGGCCGGCTGGGCACGGTAGCGTTGCTGCAGGCCCGGGATCCGGATCTCAAAATACGAGTCCTGACGCCCGTCATGGTGAGCAACCCGACACATCCCACCTACAGCGCCGACGACCTGAGCGGCGGGGATGCCGTTTACCTGCTGGCCCCGCTGCCGCCGGAATACGTCGATCAGTCCCGCATGATCGACGCGATACGCCAACAGTTCGCGGACGCCCGGGACATGGAATGCCCATGACCGGGCGCCCGTCAGCGCTGCGTTAAAGCCGGGCGCCGGGGATATCGCTGCCGGCTTCGTCCTCCGGGACGATCTCGGTTTCGGCGAGGGCACCGGCGAGCCAGCGCTCCATGGATTCATGATGGCGCAGCCGCGCCGCGTACTGCTGGGCGCCGTCCGACAGTGGTGTGCCGTAGGTCAGGAAGCGCCAGGCCACCGGCGCGTAGAAGCAGTCGGCGATGGAGAAATCACCGAACAGCCAGGGGCCGTCCTCTCCGTAACGGGTGGTGCAATCGGTCCAGATACGGTCCACTCTTTCGACATCCGCCTTGGCGGCCTCGGACAGTTCAATCAGGCGACGGGCGCGGCAGTTCATGGGCATTTCCGAACGCAGGGCCGACAGGCCGGAATGCATTTCCGCACAGATCGCCCGCGCATGGGCCCGGGCCCGCAGATCCGCCGGCCAGCCACGGCCGTCCAGGTAGGCTTCGGACACGTATTCGCAAATGGCCAGCGAATCCCAGACGGTCAAATCGCCGTCGATCAGGACCGGCACACGGGAAGTCGGTGAATAACGCCCGAGCCGAACCTTCAGGCCCTCCTGCTGGAGCGACTCTTCGATCTCTTCAAACTCAAGACCGAACGCCGACATCAGGAGCCAGGGTCGCAGGGACCAGGATGAGTAATTCTTGTTGCCGATGACCAGTTGCATCATGACCTCCCCTTTCTGATCTGCCGAGTGAGCCCCGACAACAGGCCTAACGCCATCCATGACCGCTGTTGGAGTCGTCTGAATATAGCATTGATCCCCGTATCAACCCATGACCCCTGGTCTCCGTTTGGGGACCGTCCGATGGGCGGCGATCTGTGCAGGAAATCGATATGTTCAATCCGGTGGAGGCTTCCTATGCTGATGGCTGAACCCTCAGCAAAAAGGAGATTGCAGAATGGGCGTTCAACCCAAGTGGTTACCCGCATTCGCGCTGGTGATGGCAACCGGACTGGCCCAGGCAACGCCGGCACCCGACGATGCATCGGTCTATTTCATCACGCCCGAGGATGGCGCGACGGTCAGTTCCCCGGTGACCGTGCGGTTCGGTCTGTCAGGTATGGGCGTGGCGCCGGCCGGCACCGACAAGGCGGCCACCGGCCACCACCACCTGTTGATTGACGCGGACAGCCTGCCGCCGAAAGGCCAGCCGATCCCCGCCGACGACCACCACAAGCACTTCGGCGGCGGTCAGACCGAAACCCGACTGGACCTCTCACCCGGCCAGCACACACTCCAGTTATTGATGGGCGACCAGAATCACATTCCCTTCGATCCTCCGGTGGTCTCGAAGAAAATCACGATCACGGTGACCGAGTAACCCTTGGCCCCATCAATCCAGTCCGTCAACTGACGGGCTGGAGAACCCGGTTTGATGGTGTGGTTTTGAACGCCGTGTTGCTGTCGGCATCGATGGTGTAGCTGTCGGCTTTCACCGTGTCGACAAAGCGCCAGTCGGAGCGAGCCTCGTCCTGGGTCAGGGTGAGTTTGAGGTAGCCTCGCTGGTTGGCGTTGCTGTATTCAAGGTCGTCGATCAGGGTGACGAGTGCGGCCTCAACGTCCTCAATATTGTCGGACGGGATCTGCAGATACGCTTCCAGTCCCGGCGAGCTAACTGAGGCGGTGGCAAATTCCACCCCAACCGCGGCACCGCCGTTATCGTCGTCCAGATGCAGGTTGTTCGCCCAGGCATTGTGGGTGTCCCCGGCCAGGACGACCAGGTTCTTGTCGGCGTCATTGAATATCTTGAGCACCTGCTCCCGCTCGTAGTAGTAGCCGTCCCAGGCGTCGAGGTTGTAGGGCAATACATTGGTAATGCGAGTTTCATCATCAGGGCTAACGGAGCCCGGATCAGCTTCATAAGCCAGCTTGATCTCTACCAGTTGTTTAATGGCCTCCACGATCGCCAGCGTATCCCCACTTTCATAAGCCACCAACAGCTCCGCCGGGAACAGCATTCGCCCCATCAAAACCTGCTGGCCCAGAACCTGCCAGCGGGCGTTAGATAGCTGGACTTTATTGCTTAACCAGCTGAACTGCTCAGCCCCGATCATCTCCCGGTTCGGATCTTCGACGGCCGCCTCGAACGCCCCCTCATCAATGCCGCCAGAACCATCCAGATAGTTGTCGTAGTCCAGTTGCTCATCCCGGGCAATCAGCCGGGTATCGAGCATATAAAGGCTGACGAGGTCGCCAAACTCAAAGCTGCGATAAATGGTTTCCGTGTTATCCGCACTGGCCGGGCGCACCGGCATCCACTCGAAGTAGGCCTGGAGCGCCTGCATCTTGCGATCCTGATAGTCGCCTTCCGTGGAGGGCTGGTGATTTTCGGCCCCGTTCTCCCAGGCGTCGTTGGCCACTTCGTGGTCGTCCCAGACCGCGATAAGCGGCCAGCGGGCATGCACGGCCTGGCAGTCGCTATCGGCCCGGTACAGCGCATAGCGAGCCCGATACTCGTCCAGGGTGATCGTTTCCGTGTTGCTGCTGTCGGGCAGCGCGCGACCGATGGCTTCTGCACCGTCGGTGCCGTACTGACCCTCACCGTACTCGTAGATGAAGTCGCCCAGATGCAGGACCGCATCGAGGTCGGTTTCCTTGGCGATTTCCGCGTAAACGTTGAAATAACCCGCCGGGTAGTTGGCGCAGGAAACGACGGCAAACGCCGCCTGGTCGACGACGCCTTCCGGCAAGGTTTTGGTCTGTCCCACCGGCGACGTACCGGCGTCATTGGACTTGAAGCGATAGAAATAGGTGGTGCCGGCAGACAGGTTCAGTACGTCCACCTTCACGGTGAAATCGTTGTCCGCCGTGGTCGTCGTGGTGCCGGAATGCACCAGTTGGTTGAAGTCCTCGTCCTCGGCCACTTCCCAGCCTACGGACATGGCGCTGGTGTTGCCGTCGTTCGGGGTCAGGCGGGTCCAGAGCATCACGCGGTCCTGCAGCGGGTCGCCGCTGGCCACGCCGTGGTCGAAACTGATCGCGCGTTCACGATCCTCTTCGGTGGACCCGGACAGGCAGCCCGACAGACCAGTGGATACGGCAACCGCGCCGGCACTCAGGGCCGAAACGCGCAGGAACTCGCGACGGGTCAAACGCTTCATGACAAATCCTTTTGTAGTGGAGTCTGTTTATTGTGAAGTCTTTTATTCGAGGCCGAACTTACGCTCGAAGAATGACAATCCGATGGCGACCGCTTCCTGCCATAGTTCGCAAAACACAAAGAATACCCAAGCCGTCCCCCGCAAAAACAGTGCCGTATCCGGCGTCAGTCATTGAACCTGACAGGTTGGCACCGCACCAGGACGGCCAACGATGCCCACTTACGCACCAAACCAGTGCATTTATGACCATCAGGCCAGCCGGAATCCAGCCGCTGACTTCAACGGGCAAGGCGGCCTGCGGGCATTTGGATGAGGTTGGCACTCACTTTGCTCTCTCGTGAGTGTGAGGAATCAAATGGCCAGTCGCCATTGAGGGAGGCGGCAGCGTCCCCGATTCACGACAATCTGACGCAACACCAATAGACAGCTAGGGTTCCGGTCGGCCACAAGCCGACGCCTGGTCCGAGAGCGGTCGACCTTCTTGCAAGGTTACACGGCGGGACAAAAGCCCGGGAGGACAATCAATGGCGCGCTCGCCATCTGATTCCTCTCGCTGCTTTACGAATCACTCGACACCCGCTTGCCAAGGAGGTCACGATGACCCGTAAGCTGTACACAACGATCACCCTGCTCTTCTCTCTCGCGTTCACACCCGTGGCGTTCGCCAAGGACACCTTCAACGTCTGCTGGTCGATCTACGTCGGCTGGATGCCCTGGGGCTATGCCGAGGACTCCGGCATCATCGACAAATGGGCGGACAAGTACGGCATCGACATCAACGTCGTGCAGATCAACGACTACATCGAGTCCATCAACCAGTACACCGCCGGCCAATATGATGCCTGCGCCATGACCAACATGGACGCGCTGACCATCCCCGCCGCCGGCGGCGTGGACTCCACCGCCCTGATCGTGGGCGATTTCTCCAACGGCAACGACGGCATCGTGCTCAAGGGCAAGGACAAGCTCGAGGACATCAAGGGCCAGAAGGTCAACCTGGTGGAACTGTCCGTCTCCCACTACATGCTGGCCCGTGCCCTGGAAACCGTCGGCATGACCGAGCGTGACCTCACCGTGGTGAACACCTCCGACGCGGACATGGTCTCCGCCTACACCAGCGACGACGTCACCGCGGTCGCCACCTGGAACCCGCTGCTCAGCGAGATCAAAGCCATGCCGGACAGCCACCTGGTGTTCGACTCCTCCAAGATTCCGGGCGAGATCATCGACCTGATGGTGGTGAACACCGACGTGCTCAAGGAGAACCCCAAGCTGGGCAAGGCCCTGACCGGCGCCTGGTACGAAATCATGAGCAAGATGCAGGGCGACGGCGATGAAGCCATCAAGATCCGCAAGGCCCTGGCCGACGCCTCCGGCACGGACCTGGCCGGCTACGACAGTCAGTTGGACAGCACCCGCATGTTCTATGACCCGGCCAAGGCGGTGGACTTCGTCAACGGCACCGAGCTGAAAGAGACCATGCAGAAAGTGGCGGAGTTCTCCTTCGAGCACGGCCTGCTGGGTGAAGGCGCGCCGGATGCCACGTTCATCGGCGTGGAAACGCCGGCCGGCACCTATGGCAACAGCGGCAACACCCAACTGCGCTTCACCCCGGACTACATGAAGATGGCCGCGGACGGCGATCTCTGATCCCGCAACTCTGAACCGGCCAGTCCTTCGGGACCGGCCGTCATGAACCCGACGCCGGAACCTGTCCCATGAAGAAACTGATCAACCGACATCCGGGCATCGTGAGCCGCTGGGCGCTGGGATTGCTGCCCTTCCTGCTGATCGCGGTGATCTACACCGCCGCCTCGACCGCACGTCTGGAAGGGAATCCCAACGACAAGCTGCTGCCGTCGGCCAGCGCCATGGCCGACGCCATGCAACGGATGGCTTTCGAGCCCAGCAAGCGGACTGGCGATTACGTGCTCTGGACCGACACCGTCGCCAGCCTGCAACGCCTGGCCATCGGCGTCGGCCTGGCGGCGCTGGTGGGTCTGGTGTTCGGGATCGCCAACGGCGCCATTCCCCTGTTCCGGGCCGGGCTGTCGCCGTTGATCACCGGCATATCGCTGGTGCCGCCCATGGCGATGTTGCCCATCCTGTTTATCGCCTTCGGCCTGGAAGAGCTGGCCAAGGTCATGCTGATTTTCATCGGCATCACGCCCTTCCTGATCCGCGACCTGCAACAGCGCACCGAGGAAATCCCGGAAGAGCAGATCATCAAGATGCAGACCCTCGGCGCCAACACCTGGCAGATCATCGTGCGGCTGGTCTGGCCCCAGATCATGCCCCGCCTGATCGCCGCCGTGCGCCTGTCACTGGGCTCCGCCTGGCTGTTCCTGATCGCCGCCGAGGCCATCGCGGCCACCGACGGCCTGGGCTACCGGATCTTCCTGGTCCGGCGTTATCTCGCCATGGACGTGATCCTGCCCTACGTGGTCTGGATTACGCTGCTGGCGTTTGTCATCGACCTGGTGCTGCGCCGCTACTCCGCCTGGCGCTACCCCTGGTTCCACGGCCGCACCGCCTGAGGAGAGGACCGATGGCAACGCTTGAACTGAAAAACCTCTGGAAGGAATACGGCGACGACGTGGTGCTCGAACGCCTCAACGCCACCGTGGAAACCGGTGAATTCGTCACCATCGTCGGCGCCTCCGGCTGCGGTAAGACCACGTTCCTGAAAATGCTGCTGGGTACCGAATCCCCCACCCGCGGAGAGCTCTTGCTCGATGGCAAGCCGATCCCGGACGAACCGGACGAGACCCGCGGCATCGTGTTCCAGCGCTATTCCGTGCTGCCCCACCTGACCGCCGAGCGCAACGTGATGCTGGCCGGTGAGCTGGAATCCAGCCGATTCCTGGGCCGCGCCTTTGGCCGGATGCGTCTGGCCCTGCGCAACGAGGCCCGACAGATGCTGGAAGACGTGGGCCTCGGCCACGCCATGCACAAGTACCCGCACGAGCTGTCCGGCGGCATGCAGCAGCGGCTGGCCATCGCCCAGGCGCTGATGAAGAAGCCCCGCATCCTGCTGCTGGACGAGCCCTTTGGCGCGCTGGACCCCGGCATCCGCCGGGACATGCACAAGCTGGTGCTCAAGCTGTGGCGGGAACAGAACCTGACCGTGTTCATGATCACCCACGACCTCGAGGAAGGCTTTTTCCTCGGCACGCGGCTGTGGGTGTTCGACAAGGATCGCCTCGACCCCCAGGCCCCGGGTGCCTATGGCGCCCGCATCACCTACGACCTGCCGGTGGGCCGGGACGACGCCCACACACTGGATTCGATTGCGGACCGGGTGGACTCCACCGCCCGGGCCCTGAACGACTGATCACGCACGAGGAGAGACACGATGAGCGACGCGCTGATCTACAACACCACCCTGCCGGGCGGCCATCACTGGTCGTTCCGCATGCGCCGCGGGACCCGCCTGCGCCTCACCGATCTGGACGGCGGCGCCAACGTGGCCCTGCTGTTCTACAACCCGGAAAACCTGCTGGAGCGCTACAACGCGCCGGACACCCTCAAGGGCCAGCACACCTTCAAGCTGACCCGGGGCAACTGCCTGTATTCGGACATGGGCCGCAGCATGGCGTCCATCGTCGAGGACAGCTTCGGCTGGCACGAAACCGTCTGCGGCAACCTGAGCGACGCCGCCTGCCTGAAAAAGTACGGTGAGCACGGCTACCAGGCCAACCGTAACGACTGGTTCCTCAGCGGCGAGCAGAGCTTCCTGACCGAGCTGGCCAAGTACGGCCTGACCGAGCGGGACATGGCGGCCAACCTGAACCTGTTCTCGAAGGTCCACACCGACGACGCCGGCAACCTGGCCTACGACCCGACGGCCTCCGAAGCCGGCGCCCAGGTGACCCTGCGCTTCGACATGGACACGCTGGTGCTGCTGCACACTTGCCCGCACCCGCTCAACCCGGCCCGTGATTACCCGCGACATCCGGTGCGCGTCGAGTTCCTCACCGGCGAGCCGATGACGGCGGACGACATTTGCCTGAATCACCGGCCGGAAAACCGCCGCGCCCTGGAAAACACCCGACTTTACTACCTGGATCCGATCCAGAGCCTGGACAACGCCTGAGGAGACCGTCTGATGATTCGAGAAAGCCAACGCCAGATGGACGACGCCCACTTCCGCCAGGTGGTGCCCGCCGGCGATTACTTCATCCACCGGATCAAGGCCGGTGAAACGTTCCGTATCCTCGACCTGGAAGGCAACCAGGCGGCGGACACGCTGTTCTTCAACGCCGACGATCCGGCCGAGCGCTACAGCTTCATGGACACCACCCGCGAACAGGGCAATGTTTACCTGTCCGCCGGCACGGTGCTGATGTCCAATCGGGGTAACCCGCTGCTGGAAATCGTCGCCGACACCTGCGGCCGTCACGACACCCTCGGCGGGGCCTGCGCCAGCGAGAGCAACACCGTGCGCTACGCGCTGGACAAGCGCTGCATGCATTCCTGCCGGGACAGCTGGATGCTCGCCATCAACCGCCACGACGAGTTTGGCCTGGCCAAGCAGGACATTACCCACAACATCAACTTCTTCATGAACGTGCCGGTGACCGCCGACGGCGGGCTGACCTTCGAAGACGGTATTTCCGGTGCCGGGAAATACGTGGAGCTGGAAGCAAAAATGGACGTCACCGTGCTGATCTCCAACTGCCCTCAGCTCAACAACCCCTGCAACGGCTACAACCCGACGCCGATCGAAGTGGCCATCTGGTCGGCCTGACGACCAGCGACCCGGCTCCCCTGCGAGCCCCGTGAGGGACGACCCTGACGGCCGGATTATTCAGGCGGGACGACCCGCCCGTCCAGGATCACCACCATGTTCAACAAGGTACTGATAGCCAACCGGGGGGCCATCGCCACCCGCATCATCCGCACCCTGAAGGCCCTGAATCTCACCAGCGTGGCCGTCTACGCCGACGCGGACGCCGATTCCCTGCACGTGCGTCAGGCCGACGAGGCCTATCCGCTGGGCACCGGGAACGCCAGCCAGACCTACCTGGACCAGGACAAACTGTTCGCCATCATGCGCGAGGCGGGCGTGGATGCCGTACACCCCGGCTACGGGTTCCTGAGCGAGAACCCGGGCTTCGTGGAACGCTGCGACGCCGAAGGCATCGCCTTTATCGGCCCCACGCCGGACCAGATGCGGGACTTCGGCCTGAAACACACCGCCCGCCAACTGGCGGAAGCGGCCAACGTACCCCTGCTCCCCGGCACCGGCCTGCTGACCGATTGCGACCACGCCCTGTCGGAAGCCAACCGCATCGGTTACCCGGTGATGCTCAAGAGCACGGCCGGCGGGGGCGGCATCGGCATGCAGGTGTGCGCCGACGCCGAGGCGCTGACCAAAGCCTGGGACAGCGTGCGCAGGCTCAGTGCCAACAACTTCGCCAACGACGGCGTGTTCCTGGAGAAATACATCGAGAAGGCCCGCCACATCGAGGTGCAAATCTTCGGTGACGGTGCGGGTCAGGCGATCGCGCTGGGCGAACGGGACTGCTCCGCCCAGCGCCGCCACCAGAAAGTCATCGAGGAAACCCCGGCCCCCAACCTGCCGGACGACGTGCGTGCGACTCTGCACGATACCGCCGAGCGGCTGATGGCCTCGGTGAATTACCGCAACGCGGGCACAGTGGAGTTCATCGTCGACCAGGCCACCAATGCCTTCTACTTCCTGGAGGTGAATACCCGCTTACAGGTGGAGCACGGCGTGACCGAGCAGGTCTTCGGCGTCGACCTCGTGGCATGGATGGTAAAACTGGCCGCCGGCGAGCTCACAAACCTGACAGAGTTGGCCGAAGGGCTGGCACCGGAAGGCCATGCCATTCAGGTGCGCGTCTACGCCGAAGACGCCAACAAGGACTTCCAGCCCTGTGCCGGCCTGCTGACCACCGTGCGCTTCCCCGAAGCGGACGGCGAGGCCACCCGCATCGACCACTGGATCGAGGCCGGTCTCGAGGTGTCGCCGCTCTACGACCCGATGCTGGCGAAAGTGATTGTTCACGCCGCTGACCGGAATCAGGCGCTGTCTGCTCTGGACCGAGCGCTCTCGGAGACGGTCATCGAGGGTATCGAGACCAACCGGGATTACGTGCGCGACGTGCTGGCCGATGGCGCTTTCGCGGATGGCCTGATGACCACCCGCTACCTCAATGATTTCCTTTTCAAACCCGCCACGCTGGATGTGCTGGCGGCGGGCACGATGACCACCATCCAGGACTATCCGGGCCGCTCCGGCTACTGGCCGGTCGGCGTGCCGCCCTCCGGCCCCTTCGACAGCCTCAGCTTCCGGCTGGGCAACCGGCTGCTGGGCAATGACGGCTCGGCGGCGGGCCTGGAATTCACCCTCAACGGCCCCACCCTGCGCGTCAATACCGATACCGTGATCGCGCTGACCGGCGCCGATATGCAGGCCACGCTGGATGGCGAGGCCGTGGAGCGATTCTGTGCCGTGGCGGTTCAGGCCGGTCAAACCCTCAAGCTGGGCAAGGTGCAGGGCCAGGGTGCCCGCGCCTACCTGGCCATCGCCGGCGGCATCCAGTGCGAGCCGTACCTGGGCTCGCGCAGCACCTTCACCCTGGGTCAGTTCGGCGGCCATGGCGGCCGGGCCCTGCGCACCGGTGATGTGTTGCACCTGTTGCCGGACCAAACGACGTCATCCGAAGCGCTGCCGGCATCGGTCCGACCGGCGCTGAGCGATCGCTGGACCATCCGGGTGACCTACGGCCCCCACGGCGCCCCCGACTTCTTCACCGAAAACGACGTCGAGACCTTCTTCGCCACCGACTGGCAGGTGCATTACAACTCCAGCCGCACCGGCATCCGCCTGGTGGGCCCCAAGCCGGATTGGGCGCGACGGGACGGCGGTGAAGCGGGCATGCACCCGTCCAACATCCACGACAACGCCTACGCCATCGGCACCGTCGATTTCACCGGGGACATGCCGGTGATCCTGGGGCCGGATGGGCCATCACTGGGCGGTTTCGTGTGCCCGGTGACCACCATCAAGGCGGATCTGTGGAAACTGGGCCAGCTCAAGGCAGGCGATCGCATCCGCTTCCAGCCGGTCAGTCTGGACGACGCCGACCGGTTAGCGGTCGAGCAGGATCATGCCATCGACAACCTGGCGCCGGCGACGACAGAGGTGAGCGATCACCGACCGGCAACGCCGGTCCTCAAGCGGCTCGACGCGTCGCAGGCGGGCGTCGACGTGGTCTATCGGCCGGCCGGCGATCGCTACTTGCTGATCGAATACGGCCCGCTGGAACTGGACCTGCGTCTGCGCTTTCGGGCCCACGCGCTGATGCTGTGGCTGGAGGACCAGGCGCTGGACGGCATACTGGAACTGACGCCGGGCATCCGGTCGCTGCAGGTGCATTTCGATCCCGCCTTGCTGCCCCGGGCCAAGCTACTGGCGACACTGGAAGCGGCGGAGGAACACCTGCAACAGCAGAAAGACCTGGAGGTGCCTTCCCGCATCGTCCACCTGCCCCTGTCCTGGGACGACGAAGCCTGCCGGCTGGCCATCGAGAAGTACATGCAGTCGGTGCGCAAGGACGCCCCCTGGTGTCCGAGCAACATCGAGTTCATCCGCCGCATCAACGGGCTGGACAGCATCGACGAGGTCAAACGCATCCTGTTCGAGGCCAGTTACGTGGTGATGGGCCTGGGGGACGTGTACCTCGGCGCGCCGGTGGCCACGCCCTACGACCCTCGCCACCGTCTGGTGACCACCAAGTACAACCCGGCCCGCACCTGGACCGCGGAAAACTCCGTCGGCATCGGCGGCTCCTATCTCTGCGTCTACGGCATGGAAGGTCCGGGGGGCTATCAGTTTGTCGGCCGGACGATGCAGATGTGGAACCGGTATCGCACGACAGAGGCCTTCACACAGCCCTACCTGCTGCGCTTCTTCGATCAGATCCGCTTCTACGAGGTCAGCGCCGAGGAACTGGTGCAGATCCGTCGGGACTTCCCCAAGGGCGACTACCCGTTCCGGGTCGAGGAGACCACCTTCAGTCTCAACGAGTATCAGGCTTTCCTGGAAGAGAACGCGACGGATATCGACGCGTTTACCGCCGATCGCAACGCGGCCTTCGAAGAGGAACTGGAGCGCTGGGTCGCCAGCGGTCAGATCCACTTCGAGTCCCAGCAGGATCTGGCGGAGCACGACAGCGACGGTTTGCCGGACGGCACCCCCGTGGAATCGCCGGTGGCGGGCAGTCTGTGGAAGCTGTGCGTGGCCCAGGGCGAGTCCGTGACCGAGGGTCAGACGCTGGCGATCCTGGAATCCATGAAGATGGAGATCGAGATTCCTGCGCCCGCCTCCGGCACCGTTCTGGCCATCGCCCGCGCCGAAGGCCAGCAGATCAACGCCGGCCAGGCCTTGATGGTGCTGGAGGCGTAGGTATCAGGAGAGTGCGGGAATCTCCCGCACTCTCCTGGGGATCGCTTCGAGACGGTTTTTCAATTCGTCCTGCAAATCGTTAAACAATGCAATTATTTGTTCAAAACAGGGTGCCATACTCAATGGCGCCTGATAGCTTAGACGACAGGGATTTCCCTACTCACACAAGGACGTTCGACTGAAACGTTCGACCCTATGTCGTTGATGCTGCCATTCCGTATTCTGTTACGGAAAACTGCCCTGGTATGGGCATTGATGTCGCTGGCCACCTGCGGTGCTGCCAGCCCATCGACCATAAAGCTGACCAGCGGCACGTGGGCGCCTTATCTTGAAGAGACGCCGTCACGAGGCATTATCGGGCAAATCATCGATGAAGCGTTCGCCGAGGAAAACGTGACCGTTCGCTGGGGATTCTTCCCCTGGGCGCGTTCCTACAGGCTGGCCCAAAAAGGGCTCTGGGATGGATCTGCCGCCTGGGCATGCACGCCCGAACGGGCCCCCTACTTTTACTTCAGCGATCCCATCATCCCGGTCAGGCTGGCCTTCTTTCACCGCCGTGACAAGCCGATCGACTGGACGACCCTCGACGATCTGCGAGGTCTGCGCATCGGCCTGTCCCGGGACTATTATTACGGCACCACCATCAACCAGGCGATCGCCGACGGTATCCTGGAAGCGGACGTGGCCCGGTCCGACGTCATCAACTTTCGTAAACTGCTGGCCGGTCGCATCGACCTGTTCCCCATTGATGTGGCCGTCGGTCGCCGGCTGCTGGTTGAGACGTTCAGCAATGAGGACATCGAGCAACTGGCAGTGCATCCCCACGTTGTTTACGCCACCCAGCTTCGTCTGTTGCTGTCACGCCAGATCCCGGGCAACGAGGCACGGATGAAGCAATTCAACCTGGGGCTGCAACGTCTGAACGCCCGGGGCCGGGTGGACGCCATAATGGCCGAGGCCGCCAAGGACCTGCCCTACCCGGTCACGCTTTACGGCGACGGCCCGGACCCAGCCGAATGCGACTTTGCCAGGGCGTCGACACCCGCACCGGTCAACCCAACCGAAACGGGCGACATCCAGTAACCCGAACGAAGCAATCCTGGCACGCGCTGTCCTATCACGGCGACGGACAGATCGGCGTATCCAGACGTTTGATCCACGCCGAAACCAGCGCCAGGCCTTCCTCATGCACCACGGTCCGCCCCAGCTCGGGCATCAAATCGCCGGGCTGCGTCGAGGCCATTCGGTAGTGCAGTATCGAGTTCTCAATATCCCCCCCAACCGGCTACCCTTAAGCAGAGAGCCCCACTTCCATAGCTGGTTTCAGAAGGATCTGACAGATGACACGCACCCCCAGGCGTTTTCCCCTGGCGCTGCTGATCTCACTCGTGGTGACACTGGGCATGCTGGTGTTGACCGCGACGCTGATCTTCCAGGCGCACCGGGGAATGGAGTCCGCCAAGCTCGCGGCGACGTCGGATTCGGCCGAAGAGCTGGTCCATGCGGTCAACGACCGGATTCACGCCATCACCACGCCGCCGATGACAGCCCTGCTGGTGTTGCGGGACAGCTCCCTGACCGCGGAGCGCACGTTGGAGGAGCGTCTGGGGCGACTGTCGGTGCTGGCCGATGTGCTGCGGGTCAATGCCATCGTGGGCGCCGTCTACGTCGGTTACCGGGACGGCGATTTCTTCCTGCTGCGGCGGGTGCCGGACGATCATGGCAGCTTGCCAGTGGACCTGCCGAAAACCACCCGTTACATCCTGCAGACGGTGTCCGTGGACGCCGGCGGTCAGCGTCAGGCGGATCTTCGTTACTACAACGAGCACCTGCGTCTGCTGGACCAGCGCCCTAACCCGGACCAGGACTACGATCCCCGCACCCGAGGCTGGTATCAGCGGGCCCTGGCTTCGGACGGTATGACCCTGACCCGGCCTTACGTGTTCTACACCACCCACGCCATCGGCATGACCCTGGCACAGGCGGCGTCCAACGGCGATGCGGTGGTCGGCATCGATGTCACCGTCTCAGCGCTCAGCCACCAGCTTGAAGACCTCAAGCTCACGCCGCACACCGAAATTGCCATCGTGGACCAGAAGGGACAGGTTGTGGCCTATCCCGATCAGGATCGCATGGTTGTCGGCAGTGCCGACGCACCGGACCTGGCAAGGCTCAGCGATCTGTCGGTGCCCGCCCTGGATCAGGTTGAAGCGCTGCCGGTCAGCACGCAGGCCCGCCAGTTCACCAGCCAGGGCAGCGAGTGGTTCGGAATTTCAGCGGATTTGCGGTCGATCCACACCGCCGGGCTGCGCATGCTGATCGCCATCCCGGCCGACGAGTTGATGGCCGATGTCTGGCAGCTGGTGCGGGATCAGCTGTTCATCGCCCTCATCATCGTTCTGGCATTACTGGTGCTGGGCGCCCTGCTGGGCCGCCAGCTGGGTCGTCCGTTGAAACGCCTGGCCGGCGAGGTGGAAGCATTGTCGCGGTTTCATTTCGATACGCCGATCAGCAGCGGCTCCCGCATTCGCGAAGCCCACAAACTGGGGTCGGCCCTGACCGACATGTCCGGCACCATCCGCAGCTTCCAGTCCATTTCGCTGACGCTGAACCGGGCGCGCGACCTGTCCAGTCTGCTCAATGGCATCCTGAACGAGCTGATCAGCATCCTGAACGAGAAGCACGGCCGCATCTTCCTGTACCGGGAGCCGACCCATGAACTGGAGATAGCGGCCGCCGTAGGCCCGAGCGAACGCCAGCGCATCGACAACATCCAGCCCGAACAGACCGACCACGACATCATCCGCACCCTGCGCCACACGGTCACCGACCACGCCGTCTATGCGGTGCTTCGGAACCGGGAGCAAGCGCTGGTGGGCGTGCTGATGATTGATCTTGACGACGTGCACTTTGAAGCCATGGACGAGCACCTGATCCGCTTCGTCCATGAAATCGCCGGCTCCGCCGCAGTGGCCATTGAGACCCGCCAGTTGATCGAAAGCCAGCAAAGCCTGATCGAAGGCGTCATCCGCCTGATCGCCGACGCGATCGACGCCAAATCCCCTTACACCAGCGGCCACTGTGAGCGGGTGCCACAGCTGGCCAAGATGCTGGTGGACCAGGCCGAGCGATCACAGGAACCGCCCTTCGCCGACTTCAGCATGAGCGAACGGGAGCGATACGAATTCCACATCGGCGCCTGGCTCCACGACTGCGGCAAGATCACCAGCCCCGAGTACGTGGTGGACAAGGCCACCAAGCTGGAAACCATCTACAACCGCATCCACGAAATCCGCACCCGCTTTGAAGTGCTGCATCGGGACGCGGAGATCCGCTATCTCGATGCGCGCATCGCCGGCGCGGACGAAGCGGAAGCACGCCGGCAGCGGGACGCCACACAGGCCACGCTGCAGGAGGAGTTTGCCTTCATCGCCCAGTGCAACCAGGGCGGCGAATTCATGGCCGACGCCGACATTGCCCGGCTCGACGACATCGGCGACCGGCGCTGGAACCGGCATTTCAGTGACCGCCTGGGGCTGTCCCACGATGAGGCGCTGCGCTTCGAAGGACGCCCCGAGCCCGAACTGCCAGTGGAGGAGAAACTGCTGGACGACAAGCCGGAACACCAGTTGCCCTGGGCAGCGGGACGCCGGCCTCCAGTGACTCAGGACGACCCGCGTAATCGCTGGGGCTTCGATATGGTGCTGCCGGACGTGGCCTACGACTATGGCGAGCGCTACAACCTGTCCATCCGACGCGGCACCCTGACACCGGAGGAACGCTTCAAGATCAACGAGCACATCGTGCAGACCATCATCATGCTGGACGCCCTGCCGCTGCCCGACCGTCTGGCCCAGGTGCCCCGGTTTGCCGGCACCCATCACGAAAAAATGGACGGCACCGGCTATCCGCGCCGCCTGACCGGAGAGGCACTCAGCATTCCTGAAAAAGCCATGAGCATTGCCGATATTTTCGAGGCGCTGACGGCGGTCGACCGTCCCTACAAGGAAGGAAAAACCCTGACCCAGTCCCTCGATATCCTGCACCGAATGGCCCTTGAGGGGCATGTGGATCCGGAAGTATTCAACCTGTTCCTGCGCTCGGGCGTGTATCTGGATTACGCCCGGCGCTTCCTCGCCCCGCAGCAGATCGACGAGGTGGATATCGATCGCTACCTGGTCGGGGAACAGGCGTGACGATCAATGCCCTTTCACTTTCTGCTTGCCGCAGCGCTCGCAGCGGTAGACCGTAATCAGCTTGCCCGATTTCACATCGAACTGTTTGCCTTTACACACCACCCATTTATGGATGTCATGCTGGCAAAGGCCTTTGCGGGTCACTTTACCCGCAGGTTTTCGGAACGGAATAACGTCGCCCATGGCTGCTCACTCAGGTTGCCCATTTCTGAGCATACTCCGGCGTATCGAAAGCGGGAAGATGCCAGACTGACCTTTATAGAATAGTTAAATGATGTAACGGTTGTACGCTGAAGGATGCCGCCCCTGCGGAGAGCTGTTATCGTTCTGGCGGACCTGCGCCGCCCGTGGTGGACGACCGCAGACACATTACGGCAAGGAAGCGACATACGTCATGTTTCGCCCGGATTTGCGATCACATGTCAGCCAAAATCTGTGCGGCACGGTAGCCCTTCTGATCCTGCTGTGGAGCACTACCAGCAGCGCCGAAACCGTCCGCCTGACCAACGGCAACTGGCTTCCCTATCTGTCAGAACAACCGCCGCACGGATTCGTCAGCGACATCATCCGCCGCGCCTTTGCGCTGGAAGGCATTGACGTCGAGTGGGGATTCTTCCCCTGGTCCCGATCCTACCGACTCGCCCGGGACGGCCACTGGGACGGCACGGCAGCCTGGTCCTGCTCGCCCGACCGGGCCGCCAGCTTCTATTACAGCGCCCCGATTACCCCCATCCGGTACGTGTTCTTCCATCGGGCCGATCGCACCTTCGACTGGCAGCACGCCGACGATCTGCGCGGCCTGCGGGTGGGGCTCACCCAGGACTACGCCTACGGCGACGTCATCCAGCAGGCCCGGGATCAGGGTTGGATCGAAACTGACACGACCACCTCCGATGCGCTGAATTTCCGCAAGCTGCTGGCCGGTCGCATCGACCTGTTCCCCATCGATGTCCGCGTCGGACTGCAAATGCTGAAAAACGAGTTCACGCCCGAGGAAGCCCGACAGATTACCTATCATCCCCGCATGGTCCATGCCGCTTACCTGCACCTGCTGCTGACGCGTTCCCTCCCCGGCAACCGGGGCCGCATGGCCGCCTTCAATGACGGCCTTCGCCAACTGCGCGCCAACGGCATCGTCAGCCAGCTGCAACCGGTGCAACCGCTGCCCCGGCCCCTGAACCAGAAAACCGCGGAAATCGCCCGCCATTGCCGTTTCAACATCCAGACCGCCGGTCAACCAGCCACCCCTGAACGGCATGATATAGTGGACCCTGAATTCCAGAACTGACGTCACTCCATGTCCGCCAATACCATTGAGATCAATCGCCAGCGACACCGCTTCGACGGTCGCGAATCCGTCTGGCTGTTCGGTTACGGCTCGCTGATTTTCAAAGCCGACTTCCCCTACCTGGAACGCCGCCCTGCTTCGATCGAGGGCTGGGCGCGGCGTTTCTGGCAGGGCTCCCACGACCATCGCGGCACCGTGGAGTCGCCGGGGCGGGTCGTCACCCTGATCGAACAGCCGGGCGTGACCTGCCGGGGCATGGCCTACCGGATCTCACCGGAGGTGTTCGACCACCTGGATGTGCGGGAAAAGAACGGCTACCTGCGTTTCACGACGCCGCTGACGTTCGATAACGGTGAGCAGGTGGAAGGTCTGGTGTACATCGCCACGCCGGAAAACACGGCGTTCCTGGGCCCGGCCCACGAGCGCGATATTGCCCGCCAGATCGCCGGCGCCCACGGCCCCAGCGGCCCCAACGACGAATACCTGCTGCGTCTGGCGGATTCCCTGCGGGAACTGGCGGACGAGGACGCCCACGTGTTCGGCATCGAGCACTATCTGCGGAACCCGGACTACTAAGAGGGGCCCGTCACCGCACGCGAATTACCGGTCGCCGCAGCGTTCTTCGTAGGTTCGCCGGTATTTCTCGCGCATGCGGTCGCCCTCTTCATCGCTCAGGTAGACGGTCTCGCCCTGGTCGTTAAGGCGGTAGAAGCGGTTGATGGACTTCATGTGATTGAGTTCGGCCAGCATCTTGCGGCAGGCCGCATCGCGTTTTTCCCGGGCGGCTTCACGCTTGGCGGCCGCCTGCTCTTCCGCCTGCCGTTCCTGCTGCCGACGCTGGAAGAACTCGTCCAGCTCCTTGAGGCGGGTGGCGTTGTCTTCACCATCGCCATTGAGAGGCTGTGGCGACTGAATCTGTTTTTCGCGGGCCTGGGCGTTGGCGGGCGGCCGGTCGCCAAAATGGACCTGCCCCTGGGCGTCTGTCCACTGGTACACTTCGGCCTGCAACGGCATCGCAGCCAGCGCCAGTGTGGCCAGGGTCATGAGCTTGCGCATGTTCATCATCCTTGAAATTCGCTACACGGTGCCAATATAAAGCCATTCCAGACCGGAAAGCCGACCCTGTGTGACCTCATACGGCATCGCCGTTGGACAACACCTGCATCTGCCTGCAGATAAACGTATCGTAACTCCCGGCATGGCAAAAAACACGATAGGATTCAGTGCATGTTTTTCGCGATCTTCTTCGGGGCCCTGATTGGCTACCAGATTGGCCGCCTGCCGGGCCTGATCATGGGTGCCGCTGTCGGCTACTTCCTCATCAACGCCCTGCGCAGCAAGCTGCGTTCCGGCATTTTCAACATCCAGTCCCAGTTCCTGGAGAGCACGTTCGCCGTTATGGGCGCCATGTGCAAGGCCGACGGCGTGGTCACCGAGGATGAAATCCAGGTGGCGGAAACGTTGTTCAACCGCCTGCACCTCTCCGGTCAGCAGCGCGAAACGGCCAAGGCGGCGTTCCGGCGCGGCAAGGAAGCGGACTTCGACCTGGATGCGGAACTGGAGCAGTTGCTGAGCGTCACCCGCGGCAACCGGGCGCTGTTGCAGATGTTCCTGCAAGTACAAGTCTCCGCCGTGGCGGCCGACGGCGCCATTCACCCGGCCGAACACGAGATGCTGTTGCGCATCGCCCGCAAGCTGGGACTGCCGGAATCGCAAATCGATCAGCTCGAAGCCATGATGCGTGGTGCCTACAGCGGTGCCGGCGGATCAACCGGCGCCGGGCCGACCAGCGGCCAGAAGCTGGCCGATGCCTACAAGGTCCTGGGGGTTTCCGAGGAATCCAGCGACGCCGAAGTCAAACGCGCCTATCGCAAGCTGATGAGCGAAAACCACCCGGACAAGCTGGCCGGACGCGGTCTGCCCGAAAGTATGCGGGAAATGGCCGAAGAGAAGACCCGGGAAATCAGCAACGCCTACGACGTGGTCAAGGCAGCCCGGGCGGCCTGATCCCTCCGCTCACCGTCGATTCAGAAGAAGTAACGGGCCGCTGCCGCCGCCGCAATCCCCGCGGCAATCGACGGCAGCGGCTTGTGCAGCACCAGCATCATTAGGCCAGTCGTTCCCAATGCCACCCGGGCGCCCAGATCGCCGGTGATGGCCATTGGGGTGAGGATGGCGATCAGCACGGAACTGGCCATGGTGTTGATGAAGCTCTCGATGCGGGGATTGATGGTCACGTAGGACATCAAAAACGGCCCGCCCCAGCGGGTTGCCAGGGTGACCAGCGCCATGACGGCAATAATGGCCAGCACGCCCAGCGGCGATGTTTCAATGCTCATCGGTCTTGCGCTCCAGCCAGAAGAATCCCACCACACCGCCGGCCAGCGCCCCCACCACGACATGGGTATGCGGCGGCAACCACCAGTACGCGGCTATGGCTGCCGCCGCGGCCACGATCCAGGCCAGCAGGACCCGCGGGTTCTTGCGCCCGCCCAGGGCCATGGCCAGCAGGAAGCAGCCCAGCACCATGTCCAGACCATACTGCTCCGGATGCGCCAGCAGCCCGCCAAAGTAGACACCCAGCAACGTGCCGATCAACCAGGCCAGCCACAGCACAATGCCGCCACCGAGAATCACCTCCAGGTTGCGTCGGCCGTTCTGGTAATCCTGTGCGGCGATCGCCCAGTTGGCATCGGTGAGTACCAGCAGCAGTCCGTAGCGCTGTGACGTCTTCATATCCCGCAACATCGGGTAGAGGGAGGCGCCCATCAGGATATGCCGGGAGTTGATGGCAAAGGTAATCGCCATCAATGGCAGCAGCGCCACCTGATCGCCCCAGAGCTCCAAAGCCGCAAACTGGGAGGCGCCGGCGAACACCAGCACGCTCATGAACGTGGCTTCCAGCGGCAGGATACCCTTCTGCACAGCTGCCAGACCGAACGCCGTGCCAAAAGCAATGACGAACAGGGATATCGGCAGCAGCCGCAGGAATTCCCCGCGCACCCGGGCCGGATCAAGGCGATAAACCGCTGAAGAGGATGAATTATTCATTAAAGCAAGCTAATGAAACCCGTCTCGAGAACGTATAGGTACTTGCCGAAGGCGCGCCGTATCAGTCGCAGGCGACACCGGCGTTCGAGTGAATGATGCAGCGAATCCAGGACAGCGCCTCGGGATAGTCGGCAGCATTCAACACAAATTCCTGCCCGCGGGCGACGGCCTGCAGCACCACCCGGTGGGTTTCCCGCTGCCAGCGTTCGGGTTTGGCGTGGTACGTCAGGGGCACGTGCCCGTCACGGGGATAGAACCAGCGCGGCAACGCCCAGACGCCCGGCCGGGTGGCCCGGCGGTCCGTCAGCTGCAACGAGGCGCGGTGCCGCTCAAACCACCCTGCTCCGGGCAACGCCGGAGGATGGTCATCCAGCGTCAGGTGATCCGACGCCAGATAGAGGGTGTTGCCCGGATCGTCCTGCCAGCGGAAATGCGGATGGTAGCGCGCCCAGGCCATGTCGTCGGCCTCCAGCGCGTCCACGCACTGGATCGCACCGATCTGCAGCCATCCCCAGATCACGTGCCGGGCCGGTTCCGCGGGATCGAAGCACCAGCCGTTGGCCGTTTCAATCACCGGTCGAAACAGGCCGAAGAAAACAAACAGGTCGCCTTCCGCCACGCCCTGATTCTTGAGATGGCCCTGGGCCGCCCCACTCTGCCCGAAAATCGGCCGCCAGCCGGCCTGGCGTGGCAATGCTTCGGCGTTGAGATCCGGGTCGATATGCGCGCCACTGGTGGCCGACAGGCGTTGCCGGGTCAGCGGGCCGACGGTGTCGCCCAGGGACTGCCCGTGATGGACGATATCGCCGAAAGACACGGTCGAGCGTGCATCCGGAATCGGTAACGACAGCAGCCGCCCGTCAGGCAGGATGGGACTGGGACAACCGCCGGAACTGGAATCGAAACCCTTGCGGCTGAAGATAATGCGCCGCGGGGTCATAGCCAGCGCGGTACCCGGGCCTGGTATTCCCGGTAGGCATCACCATAGAGACGGGCCAGCGCGCCTTCCTCGGCCCTCGCCTGGCGGATGATCACGACCACGCCCACGATCAGGCAAATCAGAGAGAATACGCTGGGCAGCGCAAGGAAAAACCCCAGCTGGCCCAGGATGATGGCCATGAACAGCGGATTGCGCGAGCGCCGGAAAGGACCGCTGGTAATCAGGTGCCCCCGGTGCTGACTGTCGATGCCCGAGCGCCAGTCCTCGTGCATGTACGCCTGCACGTAATCGATCAACGAGAAAGAGGCCAGCAGCAGGATCGCCCCGGCGGCGAGGATAACCGGCTGGTAGAGCGTCGGGAACACACCGAGCCAGGGATCGATATCGACCACGATGCGTGCCACGCAAACGGCCAGGATACTGGCACGAAAGAGGTTGAAGATATGCCGGTGCCACCAGGTGTGACTGCCCCGGGCACCATAATGGATGTGGGAGAACCGCATGCGTTCGAACAGCCCCAGGCTGCGGCTCGTGTAGTGCAGGCCGATCATGAGGAAATAGATTCCCAGGAAGTGTTTCACCAGCAACTCAACCGAACTCATCCCGGACTTTTCTCCCACTGACAACGCATGTTTTGAACTGAAGGAATAAGAGCTTAGCGAGAAACGCGGCCGCCTGAAACCGGAATGACGCCACATGTTTCCTGATAGGACATTCAGTCACGTTCCGGGATCGGCTAGAGTTCAAAAAACACTCGATAACCGGACCAGCCATGACCGCCCAGGAATGCCCCACGCCGATCCATGCCTTTACCGACGACGCCCTCGGTAACCACGATGCCACCGCCCTCGCCCGTCTGATCCGACAGGGCGAGATCAGTGCGCGCGAGGCCGTGAGCGCATCGATCCAACGGGCACGCGCCATGGCAACGCGGCTGCACGGCATCGCAACCCCCGACTATGAGAACGCCCTGCGACAGGCCGCTCATCCCGGTGATGGCGTTTTTGCCGGGGTGCCGACCCTGATCAAGGACAACACCGACGTCAAAGGGTTGCCCACTGGGCACGGCTCCCTGGCCGTGCCGTCCAAACCGGCAATGCACACCAACGCCTTTGCGGCACAGTACCTGGCTCAGGGCCTGATCAGTATCGGCAAGAGCTCCCTGCCGGAATTCGGCTTCAACGCGTCCACCGAACCGGCCCATACCGACCCGACCCGCAACCCCTGGAACCCGGCCTATTCCTGCGGCGCCTCCAGCGGTGGGGCGGCCGCGCTGGTGGCAGCCGGCGTGGTGCCCATTGCCCACGCCAACGACGGCGGTGGTTCGATTCGCATTCCGGCGGCCTGTTGCGGACTGGTGGGACTCAAGCCGACTCGCGGCCGGCTGGTGGATAGCGAGGCGGCGCGATCCCTGCCGATCAACATCATCGGCGAAGGCGTGGTCACCCGCAGTGTGCGGGACACGGCCCACTTCCTGGCCGGCGCGGAGCGCTATTACCTGAATAAACGGCTACCGCCCATCGGCGAGGTGCTGGGCCCGGGCAAGCGGCGGTTGCGGGTTGGTCTGGTGCTGGATTCCATCACCGGCGACGCGACCGACGCCACCACCCGCAACGTGGTCGAGACGACCGCCAGGCGTCTGGCCGAGCAGGGCCATACCGTGATGCCGATCGATATCCCCATCGCCGCTCGCTTCGCCGACGACTTTGCGCACTATTGGTCCTGCCTGGCGTTCCTGATGGCCCGCTTTGGCCATCGCATCCTGGACCGGGATTTCGACCCGCAACGCGTTGACGGCCTGACCCGGGGTCTGGCCGAGCGTTTCCGCCGTAACCTGCACCGCACGCCAGGCGCGCTTTGGCGGCTGCAGCGTAGCCAGAAACAGTATGCGGAGGGGTTGGAAAAGATGGGCGTGGATGTTGTGCTGTCCCCGGCGCTGGCCCACACCACGCCAAAGCTGGGCTACCTGAGCCCGGAGCAGTCTTTCGAGGAACTGTTTGCCCGGCTGCGCCGCTACGTGGCTTTCACACCACTGGCCAACGCCACAGGGGCGCCGGCCATCAGCCTGCCCGGTGGCCAGACGGCCGACAACCTGCCGGTGGCCGTGCATCTGTCGGCCCGGCACGGTGGCGAGCGCGACCTGCTGGAGCTGGCCTTCGAACTGGAAGCAATCGCCCCCTGGCCGTTATTGTCAGACCGGGCTTAGTGCCGTCGCCTCATCGGGCCGATAGACCGATACCCGGTTGCGACCGGCACCCTTGGCTTCGTAGAGGGCTTCGTCGGCGCGGGTGAACAGTTGCTTGGTGGCGTCGGCTTGCTCCGGCACCAGGGTACAGACACCGATGCTGACCGTCAGGCGCAACATCTCGTCCGAGACCCGGAAATCGGTGGACGCGATGTCCCTGCGAATTTTCTCGGCGACCTGCACCGCGCCCTCTTCCGGCGTATCGGGCAGCAGAACCACGAACTCCTCACCGCCATAGCGGGCCGCCAGATCCTGCGGACGCGTGACGAACTGGCGAATACCCTGCGTCACCATCTGCAAACAGTCGTCCCCGACCAGATGGCCGTACTTGTCGTTGAACTGCTTGAAGTGATCGATATCCACCACCAGCAGCGACAGGGGCTGGCCAAAGCGATACGCCTTGACGCAGGCCGACTGGAACGCGCGATCGAAGTGACCACGATTCTTGAGGCCGGTTAAGGCGTCGGTGGCACTGAGCTCCATCAGGCGCACATTGAGGTCTTCCAGATCCCGGGTACGCTCCTGGACCCGCTCCTCCAACAGCGCATTGGCTTCCTGCTGCACCTGCAGGCTCTTCTCCTGGGCCAGACGGGCCTTGCGTTCTTCCCGGTAGAGCTTTTCCTGGGCGGCGAAGGTCCGCTTCTTCTCCTTGTTCAAGCGGTCCGCCAGGGCAATGGACAGCAGGATCACGCCCAGGGCCGATCCCACCTGGGTGGCGTTCTCGGTGAACACGTTCTGCGGCAACACGGTGAACTTGTTCAACGCCAGCACCACGCCACCAAACAGCATGAAGAACCAGGCTACCCCGAAGTATCGGGCGGCAGGGTCTTTCTTCAGCCAGCGAACCACGCCCAGCACCACCATGCCGGTGCAGCCGATCGCCGCCAGGATGATCGTCGGGTGGATCATGTACTGGTAGGGCACCACCAGTGCCGCGAGGGCAAACAGCGCTGACAACGCCGACACGATGATCGTTGCCCAGGCCAGCACCGGATGAATCCGGGGCAGCACCGACAGAAAGCGCATGGCAAAAATGCCGCCGAAGGTAACGGTCAGGTTGAGGAAGAAAATGATGGCCTGGTCGTTCCACCAGGTCGCTTCCGGCCAGAGATACTGGAAGGCCATGCCGTGCAGGCTGGCCAGGAACAGCGGCATCGCGGTGATGTAGCCCACGTAGTAGAGGAAGCTGCGCTCCCCCACGGCCAGGAACACGAACAGGTTGTACAGGATCATCACCACGACGATGCCGTAGTAGATGCCCTCCAGGAGCAGTCGCGGCTGCTCGGAAGCGTAGAAGGCGTCCTGGGTCCAGAAGGTCATGGGCAGCTGCAGCGAACTGGTGGTGCGCACGCGCAGATACAGGGTGGTTTCCCCCTGCGACGGCACCTCCACCGGCACCAGGAAATTCCGGTTGTGAATGGGACGGGCGTAGAACGGCTGCTTGTCCCCTAACGACCAGGATTGGCCCACCACACCATCGGTGATCTGGTAGATCTCGATATCATCGAGCACCGGATAGCCAATCTCGAGCAGGTTATCCACCGGCTGCAACTGCGGGTTTTCAATGGTCAGACGGAACCAGTAGGCACGGTCCTGATAGCCCAGATTGATGTCTTCGCCGGTGTTCCGGGTCCAGTCGGCATCGCTCAGTGTCAGCACCTGCTGCAGGGAGACCTCGTCCTGACCTTCGGCCCAGTAACTCACATTCGAGGCCAGATCTTCCTTCTGGGTAAAGGGCGACAGGATAAGGGGATCCGCGGATGCGGTTCCGGTCACGAGAAGTGCAATCAGTAAAAGCCAACGAACCATAGGCCGCCTGTGTCATTCTTGTTATGCGATCGACGCGTTTTATTACAGACTTAGTATGGAGCAGCTGACAACCTGAAATAGCTTGTTTTTGTAATAAGTTGTTTTATTGGACAACAGAAACGTCAACCAAACGCAAAATGGGCGTCCTGAGGCCGCTTTTACTCCCCCTGCAGGGTCGCCACGATCCGGCGCGCGCCGCCGTGGTCCCGATGCTCGCACAGATAAATGCCCTGCCAGGTACCCAGCACCGGCCGGCCATCGCGAACCGGCAGGGTCAGGGAGGGTCCGATCAGCACGTTTTTGATGTGGGCCGGCATGTCATCGGGCCCTTCCATCGTGTGCTCGTAGTGCGGCGCGTTCTCCGGGACCATCACGTTGAAATGCCGCTCCAGGTCGCCACGTACGTCCGGATCCGCGTTTTCGTTGACCGCCAGCGACGCCGAGGTGTGCTGGATGAACAGGTGCAGCAGGCCAATGCGGCAATCCGGCAGCGCCGGCAGCTGCGCCAACACATCGCGGGTCACGAGATGAAAGCCGCGTGGCTTCGGGTCGAGCGTGATGGTGGTCTGGTGCCAGCCCATAAAACCTCCTGACGTATTGTGAACGGCTACACTTGAGACTTGAGCGCCCCGGTTGGACAGACCGTGAGGGCATTGCCATTATTAGGACAATTGTGAACCCCATAGCCTGGTGTGTCAGCAAAGAGCAGCACAATACCCGGTTTTAGAATCTGGTGCTGGTAACGCATTGATGTCCCAGAATAAAACATTCATTGAATTTCACGAAGCGCTATTGAAGCTCAGCCACAACCCGGACTTCATCGGCGACAACCGCAGCCGGAAGCTGGCTTCACTCAGCGACCTTGCCGGCCAGCTGTTACAGGTCGACCGGGTCAGTATCTGGCAGATGAATGCAACGGGCGACCGCATTGACAGCGAGGCCCTGTACCGGCTGGAAGGCGGTCACGACTACCAGCCGATCGCGTTGGTGGAAAGCGACAACCCCGCCTACTTCCGGGCACTCAGGACCGCCCGTGTCATTGATGCCAGCGAGGCCCACAGTGACCCGCGCACAGCCGCGTTCAACGAAACCTACTTCGAGCCGCTGGGGATTCATTCCCTGTTGGATGCACCGATCTTCGACGGTGGCCGGCTCAGCGGGGTGATTTGCCTGGAATCCCTTCGACGACGAACCTGGACCCTGCCCGAAATCTCATTCGCGACCGCCATCGCCGACACCATCAGCCTGATCAATACCCACGAAGCGTGGATCCGCTCCCAGAAGCAGCTCGCCTACGTGACCCACTTTGACAGCCTGACCGGCCTGCCCAATCTGCAGTCCTTTCGCGAGCGTGTGCTGCACCTGATCCAGAAAATGCGGCAGCGCGCCGGTGAGGGATTCACCCTGATCTGGATTGATCTCGACCGGCTCAAAAGTGTTAACGACGGTATGGGGGCCGCCGGCGGTAACCGGGTTATCGCCGAGATTGCCAATCGGCTGCGCAGCCTCTACCTGAACGGGCGTGACAAGGTCGCCCGGGTCGGTGGCGACGAATTTGCCGTACTCATCCGCACCAACACGGACAGCGACCGCATCGATTACGTCATCCACCAGATCCAGCATTGCATCAGCGACCCACTCGTCATCGATGACCGCACCCTGCGCATGACCGCCAGCCTCGGCGTTTGCCGTTACCCCGAGGACGGCGGCGATACCGAGTCGTTGCTGCGCAGTGCCGAAGCCGCCATGTATCACGCCAAAGAAAACGGTCGGGCGCGGATGCAGGCCTTCAGTTCTGAAATCCATTCCACCGCGCGGTCCCGGTTCGTACTGGAAGGCGAGCTGCGTCAGGCCATCCAGAACAACGCGCTGGACGTGTTCTATCAGCCCATCGTGAACACCGCCGACGCCCACATGGTGAGCATCGAGGCCCTGGTGCGCTGGCACCACCCCGAACAGGGCTGGATGGCGCCCATCGAATTCCTCGACGTGGCCCGCAACGCCGGCTTGATGCAGGATCTGGGGGAGGTCGTGCTGCGACGCGTCTGCCAGGACCGACAACAAGCCGCCAGCCGCGGTCACCCGTTGCCTATTACGGCGATCAACCTGGCGGCCGAACAGGTGATGGACGATCGCCTGCCGCGGCAGGTCCAGGAGATGCTGGAACAGTACGGTGTTGCCGGCAGTGAACTGCAGTTTGAGGTCACCGAGGACGCCATCAAAGGTGACTCCAAGAGCATGCAGGCCACCCTGAATGAGCTGGTCGCGCTGGGCTCCAGGCTGTCCATCGACGACTTCGGAACCGGCTACTCCTCCCTGTCCCGTCTCAAGCATCTGCCCTTCTCACGGCTGAAAATCGACCGGTCTTTCATCCGCGATATCCCCGACGATGCCGACGACATAGCCATCACCCTGTCGATTCTGGGTCTGGCCCGCGGTCTCGGTATGGAAGTCGTGGCGGAAGGGGTGGAGACGGAAGACCAGCGTCAGTGGCTACAGCAGCAGGGTTGTGAACTGCTGCAAGGCTACCTGTTCAGCAAGCCGGTGCCCATTGACCAACTGCGGTCGCTTCACTCAAATCCCCTGCGATCGGCGCTCTAAAGGGTTGAAACCCAGGACACGCGCTATCACATCCATGGCTAGTGCACTGGACACCGATTCAACCGGATGGAACGGGACCGACCAATGGCCGTAACACTCGAGACACTGCAGGGCGCCGACCTGCTGGACCACCTGGACGCGCTGGCCGACCTGCGCATGACCGTCTTCCGCGATTTTCCCTATCTCTACGACGGCAACGCCGACTACGAGCGCCAGTACCTGCGCACCTACGCCCGCTCTGCTGGCTCGATTTGCGTGATTGCCCGTGACGGCGAACGCATCGTCGGCGCTTCCACCGGCATCCCCATGGCCGATGAGGACGATGCCTTCCGCCAGCCGTTTGTTGATGCCGGCTGGAATCCGGACGATATTTTCTACTATGGCGAATCCGTCCTGCTCGGCGATTATCGGGGACAAGGCTTGGGCGTGGCTTTCTTCGATGAGCGCGAGCGGCATGCCCGCGAGGCCGGTTTTCGCCAGGCCGTTTTCTGTGCCGTTGTCCGGCCACAGGACCACCCGGCCAGGCCTGCAGATTACGGACCGTTGGATGCTTTCTGGCAACGGCGTGGGTATTACCCCGTACCCGGGCTTGAAACCCGCTATACGTGGACGGATATCGGAGACCCCGGGCCAACCGAAAAGCCCATGCAATTCTGGTACAAAGCGCTCCAGGGCTCGTAAATCTGACGTTCGCGTCTTTTTCTGCCGACAAGGAATAGGGAGAACACCATGAAAACTGTATTGCTGAGCCTTTTGGCCGCGGTGGCGCTCATCGCCAGCCCCATGACCTTTGCCCAGGACAAGGATCCACTGAGGGTCGGCATGTCCGGCCGCTACTTCCCCTTCACGTTTGTGGAAAACGACAAGTTACAGGGCTTTGAAGTGGACGTCATGAACGCCATCGGCAAGGAACTGGGACGCAAGGTGGAGTACCGCACGGCGGCGTTCTCTGGCCTGTTCGGGCTGCTGGAATCCGGTCGCATCGATACCGTTGCCAACCAGATCACCATCACCGACGAGCGCAAACATAAGTACGTCTTCACCCAGCCGTACGTCTACGACGGCGCGCAGGTGGTGGTCAAGAAAGGCAACGACAGCATCCACAGCGTGGAAGATCTCAAAGGCAAGAGCGTGGCCGTCAACCTGGGTTCCAACTACGAAGCCCTGCTGCGCGACCTGCCCTACTCGGACCAGATCGACATCCGCACCTACGAAAGCAACCTGGGGCAGGACACCGCCCTGGGCCGTGTCGACGCCTTCGTGATGGACCGCGTCAGCGCCAGCCAGATCATCAAGGAAAAGCCGCTGCCTTTGGCCCTGGCCGGCCCGACCTTTTCCAGCATCAGCAACGCCTATCCGTTCCGCGATACCGAGGATGGCCGCGCCCTGCGGGACGAGGTGGACCAGGCCATCACCAAACTGCGGGAAGACGGCACCCTGAAGGCCATCTCCGAATCCTGGTTCGGGACCGACATCACCACACCCTGAACCGGGACGGTTGAATGAATGTTCTAGATTTCGACTACATGCTGGGGCTGATACCGGTACTGCTGAAGTATCTGCCCCTGACCCTGGAGATGGCCGCCGCCGGCATGGTGCTGGCGCTGATCCTTGCCTGCCTGTTGGCGGTCATCCGGGTGTTGAAGGTGCCGGTACTGAACCGGTTCACCATGTTGTTCATCTCGTTCTTTCGCGGCACTCCGCTGCTGGTGCAGCTGTTCCTGTTCTACTACGGCCTGCCCCAACTGGTCAGCTCGCTGACCGCCATCAACGGCATTACAGCGACCATCATGGGCCTGACCATGCACTTCTCGGCGTACATGGCGGAGTCGATCCGCGCGGCGATCGTCGGCGTGGACCGCAGCCAGACCGAAGCAGCCCTGTCGATCGGCATGACCAACGCCCAACTGATGCGGCGCATCATCCTGCCGCAGGCGACCCGCATTGCCGTGCCGACGCTGATGAACTACTTCATCGACATGATCAAGGCGACCTCGCTGGCCTTTACCCTGGGCGTGACGGAACTGATGGGCGCCACCCAGAAAGAGGCGGCCGGCAGCTTCCTCTACTTCGAGGCGTTCATCATCGTCGCCATCATCTACTGGGTGATCGTGGAAATGCTGTCCTGGCTGCAGCGCTATCTGGAACACCGACTGAACAAGGCCTATAGCCGATGATCCAACTGAAAGGACTGCGCAAGGTGTACGGCAGACAAACCGTGCTCGACGGGATTGACCTGGACATCGCCAAAGGCGAGATCGTGGTGGTGATCGGTCCTTCCGGCACCGGCAAGTCGACCCTGCTGCGCTGCATCAACTTCCTGGAAAAGCCGACGGCCGGCGAGATCACCGTGGGCGACCTGACTGTCGACGCCTGCTCCACCTCGCGCAAGGACATCCTGGCCCTGCGCCGCCGCACGGCCTTCGTGTTCCAGAACTACGCCCTGTTCGCCAACAAGAACGCGCTGGACAGCATTGCCGAGCGACTGATCGTGGTGGACAAGTGGCCCAAGGAAAAAGCGCGCGAGAAGGCCCGCGAGATTCTCCAGCGCATCGGCCTGGGCGACAAGGCCGAGGCCTATCCGGCGTCCCTGTCCGGCGGCCAGCAACAGCGGGTCGGCATCGGCCGGGCCATGGCCACCGGCGCCGAGGTTATCCTGTTCGATGAGCCCACCTCGTCTCTGGATCCGGAATGGGTCGAGGAAGTGCTGGGCCTGATGAAGCAACTGGCCAGCGAGCACCAGACGATGGTGGTGGTCACCCACGAGATGAGTTTTGCCAGAGACGTGGCGGACCGGGTGATCTTCGTGGACGGTGGTCGCATCGTGGAACAGGGGCCGCCGTCGGAGCTGTTCTCCAACCCGCAGGATCCGCGAACGCGGGATTTCCTGCGCAAGGTGCTGCCGGATCAGACCGTCTGACAGACGGCGGTGACCTGGCGAAACGCCATCCGCCGGGTGACCTGCACGGTCTGGTTGAAGGTTTGCGGGGTTTCCGGGCGCGCGACGGCGCTACCGTTGCCCCCGGTCGGCGTGGTGATGACCCCGGCGGGATAGGAGACGGATACGGGTACGTTACGGGAAAATTCATTCCGACCGACATCGACCAGCCGCAATGAATCCACGGCCCGGCCGGTCTCCCGGGCGCAGGCCGCCAACGCGCCTTCCTCAAGAATCTGCCAGTCCCGGGTGATGGCGTCGGTGTAGGAGACTCGCCATGCCCCGGACTCGTACTCGAACGTATAGCCCACCGCGCCGTCGAAAGGACGCACCCCGGCGGTCTGGCAACCGGCCATTACCAGTCCCGCCGCCAGGGCAACGGTCATCCTCATCGTCGGCCCAGTTGAGCCGGTTCTCCGCCGGACGCTGCCCATAAGCCGCTTACCTCCGGCCATTTGGATCATCTGCCGCTGCCGCGGTTCCCCGCGAACCTACCCTTTGTAATAGACGATCTGATGAGTCGTGGCCAGCAACTGCCCGTTGGCGCCCCAGAGCTCGGCGCTCTGGTCGAAGTAACTCTTGAAGTAACGCTGGGCGCGGGCTTCGGCCAGGATGGGCTGCTCGCCCTGCTGGGCCAGCGTCTCGCCATCGGCGTGGAAATAGGTGGTCAGGGAGACGGTGCCCGCCGGCATCCGTTCCTGGCGTCGTATAAAGATCCGCGGGAAGAAGCAGTCACTGATCGCCATCAACGAGGCGAAATCCAGCGGTCGGGCCGGCTTGTCCCGAACCCAGAGGCGTGAGGCGCCGTGGGGCTGCTCCGGGGTCTTGCCGGTGGGATCGAAACCGCCGTCGATGATGCGCAGATCGTAATTGGCCACCCAAGGCAGGCTGAGGCCGGCATCGAACGGCTCCACCTGATCGAATGGCGGCACATCGTCCGGCATGCCGACATCGCTGCCTTCCCAGCTGTCCCGGCGAACACCGGTCAAGACCGTAGCGGTCACGGCCGTTTCGCCGCCCTGGGTCAGTTCGATCATCCAGTGCTGGGTGGAGCGGTTGGTGCGACAGGGTCGCGTCACCACGTCGAAATGATCGTCCGCGATGGGGCCGGCGAAATTGACGGTCATGGACACCGGATCCCCCAGGCGATCGGGATGGTTGAGAACGCCGTTCAGCAGGGTCGCGGCAATCACGCCGCCAAACGGCCCGACCATGTTCGCGTACGCCGGCGGGAAACGCCCCTGCCAGCGGTCGTCGCCGGTCCGCTCCAGGGCAATGGATTGATCGAAAACATGGGAATAGGCTTGTTCAGTCATGAATGGTCCTTCTCGGTAATGCTCTGGAGGACCTGCTCGACCTGCCAGAGCCGGTCCTGCCCGAAAAACATCTCGTCCCCGACAAACAGCGTCGGCGCCCCGAAGATGCCCTTGTCGATCGCCTCGTCCGTCATCGCCTTGAGCCGCTGTTTGACGGTCGCCGCTTTGCACTGATCCATCACCGCCTTCGGATCAAAACCCGCGTCCGACCAGACGCTGGCCACGATGTCGGGATCGGTCATGTTCTTCCGGTCGACCCACATCGCTTTGAACACGGCGGTCAGGTAGTCATCGAACCGCGTCGTGTCGAGAAAAGCAACCGCGCCGCGCATCAGGGTCAGGGTGTTGATCGGGAAATGGGGGTTCATGTTGAACGGCACGCCATAGCGGTCGGCAAATCGCCGGAAGTCCATGTGCATATAGCGCCCCTTGGCCGGAATCATCACCGGTGACTGGTTACCGGTGGCCTGGAACACAGCGCCCAGCAGCATGGGGCGCCAGTTGAGGCGAGCCTGGTGGCGGTCTGCCAGGGTTGGCAACTGGGTCCAGGCGAGATAGCTGGCCGGGCTGCCGATATCGAAGTACACGTCGATGACGGGATTCATGGTCAGGTTCCTCAAAAGGTTTCGATCCAGGGGCGCAGGTCCAGCTCATGGGTCCAGCAGTCCCGGGGCTGGCCGTGCAATTGCCAGTACTGGTCGGCAATGTGCTCGGGATTGAGAATGCCGTCCTGTTCTTTCAGTGCATAGCGCTCGGGGAAGTTGTCGCGGATGAAGTCCGTGTCGATGGCGCCGTCGATGACCGTATGAGCCACATGGATCCCCTGTGGCCCCAGTTCCCGGGCCATGCTCTGGGCCAGCGCGCGCAAAGCGAATTTCGCTCCGGAAAACGCCGAGAAGCCGGCACCGCCCCGCAGGGACGCCGTGGCACCGGTGAATATGACGGTTCCCCGGTGGCGCGGCAGCATCACCCGGGCCGCTTCCCGACCGGTCAGGAAACCGGCAAACGCAGCCATTTCCCAGACCTTGCGATAGACCCGGGCGCTGGTGTCGGTGATCGAGTAGCGAACGTTGGCACCGATGTTGAAGACGACAAGCGCCACCTCACCGATATCGACCTCAATCCGATCGAACAGTTCGACCATGGCCGTCTCGTCACGGGCATCGCAGCCAAAGCCGTGGGCCGCTCCGCCGGCTTGCCGGATGTCCTCCAGCAGCGGATCCAATGCGTCGCGATGGCGACGGGTGGCGACCACCGTCAGCCCCTCCCGGGCGAAGCGTTTGGCAATGGCACCGCCGGTCGCATCGCCGGCGCCGATGACCACGGCGACCTGGGGGCGCGTGTTGTCCTGTCCAGTGTTCGGTTCCATATCGATTCGCCTCCGGGGCTTTATTGTCTGTTTTTGTAGGTTCTTTTTTGGAACTCGATCAATAGTCAGTTCCATTACAGAACTTGTCAAGTTATTCTGCAGGCACCTGTCACCAAAGGATATTGCTCGATGCGTTGGGAAGAACTGGATCAACAGCCCTGTTCACTGGCCCGGACCCTGTCCGTGGTGGGCGATCGCTGGACATTGCTGATCCTGCGGGACTGCTTCCTGGGCGTACGCCGGTTCGAGACCTTCGAGCGCCGCCTGGGCATCACTCGTCACGTCCTGACCGATCGTCTGAAAAAGCTGGTGGAGCACGATGTGCTCTGCAAGTCGCCTTACCAGGAACGTCCCCGCCGGGAAGAGTACCGGCTCACCGAAAAGGGCCTGGATCTGCACACCGTGATCCTGACCCTGGTGAACTGGGGCGACAAGCACATGACCGACGAGCGGGGCGCGCCCGTCAAGCACATCCACAAGGGGTGCGGTCATGCCATGCACCCGCAGATGGTCTGCTCCGAATGCGGCGAGCCGATCACCGCACGGGATATTCGGGTCGAGGCGGGCGACGGCTGGCAGGACACGGCGCCGCTTTTAGGATCGGATCGGTCCTGACGGGTGACAATGTCATCCTGACGGCGGCGTTCCAGAGCCGTCCGGGGGGGGCCGGGCGATGACGTGTTGTCACCTGGAGACCGTTACACAGGCGCGGCTACTGAGACAGGGGCAAGGGTTCAGTGACCAGCGTTTCCCAGCCGACGGCCGTGGCAACACGTGCAAAGCTGGCTTCCGGAGCGGTGCTGAGCACCAGGGACTCACCGGTCAGCGGATGGGTCAGGCTCATGCCGACGGAGGCCAGGAAGAGCCGGGCTTCGCCAAAATGTTGGGCAAAAAACCGGTTGTGCCGTCCCCGGCCGTGATTGGCGTCGCCGATGATGGGATGGCTGATGTGCTTCATATGGCGGCGCAGTTGGTGACGTCGTCCGGTACGGGGATACAGCGCTATCAGCGCATAGCGGCTGGTGGGATAGCCCTCCACTTTATAGGGAATCTCGCTGATGCCGAGGCGCACATAATCCGTGATCGCCTCCTGCACCGCCATGGTTTGCCCCTTTAAACGGCGATCCGTCGGTTCCTCCCTGAGCGGGTAATCCACCGTGCCCTGCTCTTCCGGCCAGCCCCGGACAATGGCCAGGTAGGTCTTGTAGATCTCGTGGGCCATCATCTGCGCGCCCAGCAGACGGGCCACCTCCGGATCCTTCGCGAACAGCAGCAAACCAGACGTCGGACGGTCCAGTCGGTGGACCGGATAAACGTGCTGCCCGCCATTCAGGTCACGGGCGTACTGCAGCGCAAACTCGGTCTCGCGCTTGTCGATGGGGCTGCGGTGCACCAGCAGGCCAGCCGGTTTGTGCACGGCCAGCAGCTCGTCGTCTTCGTACACCAGACGGAGGGGATTGGATTGGGTCATGGCTGAAGACCCGGTGGTCCACCGGGCGGTGACTCCCTGATTTGAGTCCGTTTCAAAAACTCTGCCAGAATAATGGCTACAGCAACGTCAGGATCGAATGCCTCATGGAAGTCGAACAGATCGAGATCAGAGATCACATCAAACGGTTCGCCCCGTTCGATGACCTGCCGGAAGACACCATCGACCGTCTGGCGACACAGGTGGAAGTCGCCTACTACCGCGCGGGCTCGACCATCCTGACCTATGGCGAACCCATCGGCGACCTCTATTTCATCCGCAGCGGCGCGGTGGAAGTCTACCGGCGCAACGGTGAACTCTACAACCGTCTCAGTGAGGGCGACCTGTTCGGCCAGCTTGGCCTGATGATGAACAAGAAGGTGCGCTACCCGGCCACGGCCATCGAAGACACACTGATCTACCTGATTCCGGACGCCCTGTTCCAGGAATTGTGGGAAGCCGGCGACCATTTTGCGGACTTTTTCGACATTGAAGACCAGGGTCGCCTGCGTGCCGCTGTCTCCAGGCAGGAGAAAGCCAACCCGCTGATGACCTCGCGGGTCCGGCGGCTGATTACCCGAAAGCCCGTTTCCGCAGAGGCCACCGTCTCCATCCGGGACGCCGCGCGACTGATGACTGACGAAGGCGTTTCGGCCCTGATCCTGACGAATCCCGGCGAACAGATGGATCAGGAATGGAAACCCGGCGACAACCCGATGGTCGCCGGCATCATCACGGATCGCGACCTCCGCACCCGGGCCCTGGCCGAGGGACTCGACTACGACACGCCGGTCAGCGAGATCATGTCCACGGATCTGGTTTATATCCGGTCCGACAAGTATGTCTTCGAGGCCATGCTGACCATGCTGCGCAGCAACGTGCACCATTTGCCGGTGCTGCATCGCAACAAGCCGGTGGGCGTGGTAGCGCTGTCGGACATCGTCAAGTATGAGTCCCAAAGCGGGCTCTACCTGGTCAGCAACATTCATCATCAGGTGGACGTTCGGGGCCTCAAACGCCTGAGCCGGGACAAGGCGGCGACGTTCGTGCGCATGGTCAACGAGGACGCCAACTCGCACATGATCGGCAGTGCCATGGCGGGTATCGGACGGGCCATTTCCCAGCGTCTGCTCGAGTTGGCCGAAGAACAACTGGGACCGCCGCCGATCCCCTACTGTTTCATGGCGCTGGGCTCCATGGCCCGGGACGAACAACTGATCGTGACGGACCAGGACAACGCCCTGGTGCTGGACGACAGCTTCATCCCGGAAGAACACGACGAGTACTTCAAGGCGCTGGCCAAGTTTGTCAGCGATGGCCTGGCAGAATGCGGCTACACCTATTGCACCGGCGACATCATGGCCACCAATCAGGCCTGGCGTCAGCCGCTGCGGGTCTGGAAGGAATACTTCACCGAGTGGATCGAGAAGCCCGACGCCAAATCATTGCTTAACAGCGCCATATTCTTCGACCTGGATGGCATTGCCGGGAACACCCAGTTCGCCGAGGTGCTGAAAGACCTGATCGCCACCAAGGCCCGGCGTACGCCGCGATTCCTGGCCTACCTGGCCCACGCGGCCCTGAATCGCAAACCGCCGCTGGGGTTCTTCCGTGACTTCGTCATGGAGAACGACGGCAAGCACAACAACTCGATCAACCTGAAGCGCCGCGGCACCGCGCCGCTGTCGGATCTGGTACGGGTGCATGCGCTGGCCTGCGGCTCCCGGGCGCAGAATACCTTCAACCGAATCAATGCCATCGAAGAAACCCAGCTGCTGGCCGAGGGCGTGGCCAACAACCTGCGCGATGCGCTGGAGCTGATTGCCATCGTGCGCATCCGCCACCAGGCCCTGGATATCGAGGCCGGCCGGGATCCGGACAACAACATCGAGCCGGAGAACCTGACCCGCTTCGAACGTCGTAACCTGAAGGAGGCCTTCCAGGTCATCAGCAACGCCCAGAAATTCCTGCGCCACCGTTATCACGCCAGTGGCGGCGGATCGATCAACTGATGGGGATCGCAGCCATGCCCGGTTCGACAGCCGCCGCCCAAACCTTGGACTGGCCGACCCGCTTCGAAACGCTTGCGGCAACGGCGCACACACCGGCGTTGCAGCGGTACTACGCCGCTGGCGCGCCGGCAGGGGATACGCCCATACGGGATGTGCCCATGGTGGCCCTGGACTTCGAAACCACCGGTCTGGATGCCGACACCCACTCCATCGTCAGCATCGGCCTGGTGCCGTTCAACACGCACCGGATTTTTTGCCGTGATGCCCACCATTGGGTGGTTCGCCCGGTGCTGCCGCTGCACCGCGAATCGGTCACCTTCCACGGCATCACCCACTCGGAAGTGCGGGTGGCACCGGATCTCCGGGAGATCCTGGACGAACTCCTGGAGGCGCTCGCCGGGCGCATTGTGGTCGTCCACTTTCGCCACATCGAACGGGCATTCCTCGATGCCGCCCTGCGCTGGCGCCTGGAGGAGGGCATCGAATTCCCGGTCATCGACACCATGGAACTGGAAGCCCGCTGGCACCGGCAGAAGCCACCCAGCCTCTGGGACCGGCTGCGCGGACGCAAGCCGGAGTCCATCCGCCTGGCCGACAGCCGCACCCGATACGGACTGCCCTACTACGCGCCCCACCATGCCCTGACCGACGCCCTCGCCACGGCCGAACTTCTGATGGCGCAGTTGCAGTACCGGTTTGATCCGGACACGCCGCTAAAGGAGCTTTGGCAGTAAGAACCGCTCAGCCGTCAATGAACCGCTTCCGGTCTTCCGGAGCCGGAACCGGGCAGGTTTCATAACGACCGAACCAGCGGTAGCGGTGGCGGCCGATCCAGTCGTAGAGACCATCCCGCAAGGGCCGGGGCACCCAGCGGAACACCGCAAGCCAGCGCCAGGGCCACGGCAGCCCCGCCAGGATCCGCAGAACCGCGTCACTGCGCCGAAACGCACGTTGGCCGTCGATCAGTACCACGCTGTCCATCGCCTCTGACGGCACCTTCATTTCCCGGCACAGCGCCTGCCCGGCCTCCGACTGCAAGGTTCCCAGGCGGAAACGATGGGCCCGGTCGTGACGCAGCACAAACCGCCCCCAGAACTGGCAGAAAACACAAACACCATCGAACAGAATCACGGGGTGTGCCCGTTCCATTTCGCCTCCCGATTTGCCCGCGAAGGTTTGGCCCTGACGGTAAACAACGCGGCCCCTGCGGCCATCCAAGAACGACGGCACGGACGCTAGAGTAGTGCTTTATCCGAACCCGTCGTCTGCAGGAGTCACCCATGGCCACACAACAACACATTCAGGGTTGCGGGGTACAGCTTTTCACCACCACCCGGGGCAATCCCGAAGCGCCGGCCATCGTTCTGGTGCACGGCTACCCGGACAACCAGCAGGTCTGGAACGGGGTGGCCGAACGCCTCGCGTCCGACTGGTATGTCGTCACCTACGATGTCCGTGGAGCGGGTCTTTCCGACCGGCCCGCCCGGACACGGGACTACCGCATGTCCCTGCTGGCGCGGGATCTGGAAGCCGTGGTCGATGCCCTGTTGCCCGACCGCCGCTTCCACCTGGTCGCGCACGACTGGGGGTCCATCCAGAGCTGGGAATCGGTCACCGGCCGCCCCCTGCAGCATCGCATTGCCTCCTTCACCACGCTGTCCGGTCCCTGCCTCGACCACGTCGGTCACTGGATGCGCGCCCGCCTGGCCCGCCCCACACCGCGCCGGGTCGGCCAGCTTCTGCGACAGTTGGGCAGCTCCTGGTATATCTTCGCGTTCCAACTGCCCTGGGTCGCGCCCACGCTGTGGGAAACCTTACTGGTAGAGCGTTGGCCGGCCTACCTGAATGCGAGCGAGGGCATTGCCGAGGAGACGCCCAACCCCCACCAGACGGCCGACGGGCGCGATGGCACCCGCCTGTACCGGGCCAACATGCTGCCCCATCTGCTCAGCCCCCGTGTGCGTTATGCGCACTGCCCGGTGCAGTTGATCGTCCCCAGACAGGACCGCTACGTGGGCGCCCAGCTGTTCGAAGACCTGCACGAGTGGGTCCCCGCCCTGTATCGCCGGGACATGGACGCGGGGCACTGGGCGCCGTTGAGCCATCCGGACGAACTTGCTGAAAGCATCGCCGAATTTGTACAAAGCGTTGAAGGCGGTGACCCCGATTCAGCGCTGGCCTCCTTGCGGATCCACAACGTGACATCGCAAACCCGCCACAGTGCCACCGTCCTGAAAACGGTGTAACACGGCACGCCACAAACGGATCTTAATAAAACTGTAATCTTTCTTTCATAGACTTGTGCGCCAGTCGGGTCGGAACAACCGATCCGACCCTTATTGTCTTGTTTGAGGGTTAACTGATGCACTGGTACACCCGGAGTATCCTGAATCGGGTGCTGACGATTATTATCGGCGCCAACTTGGTCATCGCCATCGTTGCGGGGCTTTACTTCAGCTATTCGCTGGAGGTCAAGGATGAGTTCTACACCCTGGGATCACGGGATCTGGGCCAGGCCATGGAAGTGCAGGACATACTGAGTGAATTCAAAACTCAGGTGCAGGAGTGGAAGAATACGTTGATGCGCGGCCACAAGGCCGACGATCGGAAGAAGTACTGGCAGCAGTTCCAGGATCAGGAAGACAAAGTCCAGGCCGCGCTGAAGGATTTGCTACCGCGCCTTCACAATGACAAGGCCCGGGATATCCTGACCCGCTTCCAGGCGGCGCATCAGCAAATGGGACAGGCCTACCAAAAAGGCTATCAAGCTTTTGTCGACTCCGGCTTTGACCACAAAGTCGGCGATGCCGCCGTCCGCGGCATAGATCGCGAGCCCAGCCAGCTTATTGAGAAAGCCGCCATGGATATCCGGGCGGATGCCGTGGCTGACCTCAATCGCCTGGAACAGGATGTCTCCAGTCGCGCCCATACCCTCGGTGCTGTTCTCCTGCTGGCGATCCTGTTGGGAACGATGGGCTGCGTCATCGTTCTGGTGCGGGCCGTTATCCGCCCCACCCAGCAACTGATCAACAATATCCAAAGGCTGGGTGATGGCGACGCCACCCAGGCTGCCACCCTTGAGCGCCGGGACGAACTCGGCAAATTGGCCGATGCGGCCCGACAGCTGCACGGTTTCCTGGTCGAGACCAGCCACCAGCTCAGCCGCAATGCCGGCCAGTTGGAAGGCACCCGGGATACCATCCGCACCAACGCCAATATGGTGTCGGACCGTGCCGAAGACGCTCACCTGCGAATCGACCAGATTGCGACGGCCATGAACGAAATGTCCGCCACGGCACAGGATGTGGCCCGCCATGCAGCGACCGTCGCCAGTGAAGTCAATGAGACGGCCCGGCAGACCGATGATGCGGACAACCAGATCGAGTCCGCCGTCGACAGCATGGAACGGCTGGTTGCCCAGATCCGCAGCTCCAGCGACACCGTGTCCAAGCTTGCCGATGATGGCCAGAAAGTAGGCAAGGTGATGGAAGTGATTCGGGAGATTGCCGACCAGACCAACCTGCTGGCGCTGAACGCCGCCATTGAGGCGGCACGGGCCGGCGAAGCGGGCCGTGGCTTTGCGGTGGTGGCCGATGAGGTGCGTACCCTCGCCTCCAAGACACAGGACGCCACGGTAGAAATCGATCGCATCATCGGGACGATTCAATCCGGCTCCCGCGATGCGATGGAATTCATGCGCGCCAGCGAGGTGGTCGGTCAACAAAGCAGTGAAGCGGTCTCGACGGTCAGGGCCAGCCTGGGAGATATCCGCCAGCGAATGACCCAGGTGAATGATGCGACGACGCAGGTGGCCACCGCCGCGGAAGAGCAGACCAGTGTCTGCTGGTGTCCCTTAACAAACGTTCGTCGCCTGTCAGCGTGACTGTGCAGCGCCCTGGCAAGGCGCGCTGGCGAAGGTTTGGTGGTTCCAAATCGAGTCAGCGCAACGTAGCCAGGGCGCTGCACAGCCGCGCCCGGAGGGAGCCTCACAGCGCCATCCTGTCTGCGTTGCGCACCTTGGAAAGGGAATGACCCTTCCCGGCGGTACCCGCCTTGCCAGGATGGCGCTGTGAGGCTCTGACATGCGACGAACGTTTGTTAAGGGACACTAGGATATCAACCGGAACGTGGCCGGCGTGGCTGAAATTTCAGAAGCCATGAGCAAGGCGGCCCAGAACAACCTGGCCACCCTCCCGGAACTGGAGAGCATGGCCGGCGAAGCCAATCGACTGGCCGACCGTATCCGCACCTGAAAACAGCCGGGCCCGTGACCGGGCCCGCAACAACATCAAAGGACGCCGCCGGTCGCCGACAGCAGGCCGGCGACGAGCGCCACACCCAGCGCAATACCGGCGACCTTGAGACCCTCGAGTATTTCCCGGTCACGCGGCTCGGTTGTCTCCTTCAGCAGCCCGGACTTGCTGGCAAAACTGTTCTTCCTTAACAGCAGCTGCATGGTCAGCCCCTCTTTGGACAAAATCGATCAATGCCATTGGCATTTACAATATGAGAATAATTCTCATTTGTAAACCATTTTCCTATAGCACTTATTGATACCGATCCAAATCGTGATTGAGGCTGCCATTCCGGCGGGGCAGGCAACCCTGCCAAGCCCACCGGACAAAGGCCGATGTCACCATTTCTTGTAGGGCAGGAACTTCCCGTTCATGGTAACCACAACCCGGTCGCCCGCCGGGTTCTCCTCCTTGTCTACCGACAGGGTGAAGTCGATGGCGCTCATGATGCCGTCACCGAATTTTTCATGGATCAGTGCCTTCATCGTATCGCCGTAGACACCCGTCACCTCGTAGAAACGGTAGATCAGCGGGTCCTTGGGGACCGTCCAGTCCCAACTCTTATACGGGCAATCCTGCAGCGCCGCGGCCACCTCGCCGTCGAGTCCCAGCACCTCACACAGCGCTGAGGCCTTGTCTTCGGTCATGCTGTTGGCACCGAAGCAGACGGACGTTGTGAAAACCGGCGACAGGCCGACGGCCTCGGCGATGGTTTCCCAGGTCATCCCTTTGCTGTTCTTGGCGTCCAGAATCCTGGCGGTCATCAGTTCTTTGTTCATGACACTCTCCCCATTGTTGGTCGTATGCACTGTGGTGGTGCCTTAAAAACAGGCGTTCGGCCGGAAAAGGCCCGGTCCGTCGTCGTGCCAGGGAGAGTTTGCAATTGATGCGCCACGGCGACGCAAAGAGAGCGGGAGGCACCGGCGGCCCGGGTGGGACGCCGGTGTTCAGTGAGATCAGCCGGGCCAGGTATCCAGTACGTCTTCCAGATCCGTGCTGTCCACCAAAGGATCGTCGAGATCCACCACGATTTCGGAGCGGGCCAGGGTCCAGGCCCTGCCGGTGATATCGCTGTCCATGGCCCGGTGCCCGGCAACGGTCGCCTCACCCAGCACCTTACCCACAAACGAGCTGCCCCGGGGCGAGACGGTCTCGATCCACTGACCTTCGTGGATGTCGCCGGCGTCGTACATCAGCGCCAGTCGTGCGGACGTCCCGGTCCCGGTGGGACTGCGGCAAATCACGCCGGGATGCACATAGGTCGCCGACGGCGTTCGATAACCCTCGCTGCCCACCGGCTCCAGAGGGCCCATGAAATGGGCGAACGGCAATGGGCCGACCTCGCCCAGCTCCGGATGCTGTTGGGTCACCTGCGGTCGCGCCGCCGTCACCAGGGCATGACCAAAGGCGGCCAGGGCCGGCATTTCATCCGCCGTGAGTTTGAAGCCGAAATGGGCCGCGTCCACCAGCGCGAAATAGGCGCCGCTCCAGACCAGGTCATAGCGCACCTGACCGTAATGCGGCACATCGACAACCTGATCCCGGGCCTCCACATAGGCCGGCTCGCCCTGGGTGGTGATCGACTGGACCCGACCATTCTCGTTGTAGGCCTTGATGTGCGCCAATCCGGCCGGCGACTCCAGCACGATCGACTGCTCGCCCTCCTCCATCGGTATAATCCCGCTCTGCAGAACGGCCGTGGCGGTGCAGATGGTGTTGGAGCCTGAGTACAGCGGATACCCCATCGCCTCCATGATGATGTAGCCCGCCTGGGCCTTGGGATTGGAGGGCTCCACGATCAGGTCCAGGGACATGTAGGGATCGCCGTAGGGCTCAGACAACAGCAGCCGCCGGAAGCCGTCGCCGTGCTGCTGGATATAGCGCATTTTCTCGAGCACCGAGTCTCCGGGCAGTTGCCCCACGCCGTAGGTGATGATGCGGCTGACATCGCCGCCTGACTGCATATCGATCAGGCCGATGGACCGCATCCGGTGCCGCGTACCGTCGTTTTGCATAGGTCGCTCCCACTTTATCCGCGGGCGGTCGAAAATGACCATCCGCTTTCACATGTCATAGCCGAACGGGCATGCCCGTTGATGGCACGCCGGCAAGGCCCTGAACGCTCAGGACCATTCCGAGCTCTTCCGGGACTTCCAATCAGATCCCACCCGCAATGCCCATGAACAGACGCTGGCCGCTCGATAGTCGCGCCACCAGAGCGGACAAGGCTCCCTGTCAGGTTAGGTTATTTTTCTGCCAAGGGTATAGGGGGCGATGCCAATCCAAAGGTCTGATGATGCAGATAAAACCGGAACCAGGCCGTGGCCTGAATCCTGCATTGCACGCTGTAAATCGCCGTCGTACCGCCAACGCTTGCCGCCGGTACGGATTTCATTCACCCGGTTCACCGGGATTCTGGAGCCGCCATGGACATCAGCAGTATTTTTTCCGGCCCCACCAGCAGTAACGCCAGTACGCAATCGGATACCACCGGCGCCACCGACTCAGGCGCGTTCGACCAACTGTTCGCCCAGGCGATGTCGGCCTCCGGCAGCGACAATACCGCCCAGACCACACAGACCGTCGGCAGCCTGGCGGCCAATGCCCTGGGGGCCTCCGTGGCGGACAGTCTGGGCGCAGTGCTACCCGTGGCAGCCACGGAGACCGCGGCCGGGACAACCACAGACAGCGACTCTGCCGATGCCGACGTCCCGACCGGTACATTCACCAACAAGAGCGACCGCGGCCTCTTCGAAGACGGCGACAGCCTGTCCGCTGGCGATCTGGTGGATATCGTGAATCCGCTGCAGCACATTCCCATCGTCGGCACCTACTACCGGGAGCTGACGGGTGACGAGATTGGCTACGCCCCGCAGGTCGCGGGCTGCACGCTCTATGGCGGCGCGCTCGGCGCCCTGTCGGCCCTGGGTAGCATCGGTTTTGAAGCCGCAACCGGCGAAGAACCGGTGGAATACGCCACCGATAGGGTGACCGGCGGTTCGTCGGACAGGACGGCCCGGGGCTGACGCCCGGGCGGCAAGATCATGCCGCTAACGGGCAATGACGCGGTAGACCGGACGCAGTCTGGGGATCTGCTTCAACACCACCTGCAGGACGGTCATCAGCGGCACGGCCATCACGACGCCGATCGCGCCCCACAGCCAGCCCCAGAAGAAAATCGACAGGAAGATCACCACGGGATTGATGGACATCCGGAAACCGTGGATATAGGGCTCCAGGAAAAATCCCACCACCGAGGTCAGGGCCAGATAGCCCACGGGCGCGATCATCATCATCCAAAGCTGGTCCAGCGTGGTCAGCGAGATCACCGCCAGCAGGCCCACCGTACCGATCACGCCCAGGTAGGGAACGAATCGGGCCAGCCCCGCAATCAGCCCCCAAACGACCGGCGAAGGCAACCCCACGGCCCAGCACATCAACCCGGTCAGGACACCCACCAACAGGTTACTGGCGCTGATCACCATCAAATATTGGGCAATCTGGGATTGGGAATCCCGCACCACCCGAAGCACCATGCGCCGGTCCCCCCTGGGAAGCTGGCGCACGAAGTTGCGGATCAGGCTGTCACCACTGACCAGCAGGAAGTAACTGAGTGCCAGAGCCAGGGCCAGGCCGGTCGCCCCGTTGCGCAACTTGGTGAACATCGTCTGCTGCCAGGAGTTGGACTGCACCACCACCTTGGTGGGCTCATCCCCCTTGGACAGCTCTTCCATTTTCTTTTCGACCTTTCGGGCCGATTCGGTAACGCGTTCCAGGCTCGTGGTGATGCCCTTGCCACCCACCAGCAATCGCGACATACCTTCCGGGGCTTTCTCGACCCATTCCATGATGGGTGACGACACCGCCCAGCCTACGCCGGCCATACCGGCCAAAAGCCCCAGGATCAGTACCAGGGCCGTCACGCCGCGAGGTACCCTCCAGCGCTTGCGGGCGCCCCGCACGGCTGGCGCCATCAGCAGGCTGGCGAGTATCGCCAGTGTAATCGGCAGGATGATCTGGTGGGCAACGTAGAGCGTGTAGAGAATCCCGAGCGTGAACAGACCGTAGATGGGCGTCGCCAGGTTGTTCGGGATGGTCAGTCCGGCGAGGGTGCGCGTGTCGGGTGTGACGTCGTTGTCTTCGTTATCGGAACCGGACTGTCGGGACTCGTCGGTCATGCAGGGGGAACTCCTTGTGGGCTGCGGTGCCGTCTGTTTTTGTCGCCACAGTCTAGCGGAGTCGACCACCGCGAATCCATGCGGATGACGCGGTGGTCATGTCGCGGCACTTATTCCTTGCCGCGATAGAAGCGCTGGATGCTGGAGAAGTCCAGGCGACCATTGCCCTGCTGACCATGCAGCGCGTACAAGTTGCGGGCCAGTGATCCCATCGGAATCGGTGCCTTGTTTTTCACGGCGTTGTCGAACGCCAGCCCCAGATCCTTGTTCATCAGGTCCACCAGGAAGCCGCCCTGATAGTCGTTGGAGGCCGGCACGCCCTCCATCACTCCCGGCCAGGGATTGTAGACATTCAGCGCCCAGTTGCCGCCGGAACTCTGGCGCATGATCTCGGACAGGACCGCCGGATCCAGGCCATTCTTCACGCCCAGTGCCAGCGCCTCGCAGGTGCCGTTCATCAGGATCGCCAGCAGCATGTTGTTGCAGATCTTGGCCACCTGCCCGGCGCCGTGGGGACCGGCATGGAAGATGTTCTTGCCCATGCCCTCGAGAACCGGCTTGGCCCGATCGAACGCCGCGTCTTCGCCACCGCAGATGAACGTCAACGTGCCCGCTTTGGCGCCACCCACACCGCCTGAGACCGGTGCATCCAGAAACGCGATGCCCTTCTCGGTGGCCTTCTCGGCCACGCCCCGGGCGGTTTCCGGCGCGATGGTGGAGGAATCGATGACCAGCGTGGACGACGTCAGGATGTTGAGCAGCCCTTCGTCGCCGAGGTAGACCGCTTCCACATGCTCACCGGCCGGCAGCATGGTGATCAGGACTTCCGCGCCCTCGGCGGCGGCATGGACGGTATCGGCGGTGCGGGCACCGTCGTCCACCAAAGCCTTGACCGCATCGGCAGAAAGATCGAAGACCGTGACGGCGTGCCCGGCCTTGATGAGGTTGTGGGCCATCGGGCCGCCCATGTTGCCCAATCCGATAAAGGTGATGTTGGCCATGTTTCGTTCTCCTGTTGTTTTTGTTCGGGAATCGCCCGTTGGGTGGTCAACGTCCCGGCTGCCCTGCGGGCAGCTCCGAAGCTAAAGCGTCGGCTACATTGCCCAGCTATCTCGAGCATGTAGCAGATGCTTCAGCTTCTGAGGCGCCGCAGGCGCCCGATCACGCTCCACCACCGTCGCGGTGCTACTCGAAAAAACTCTCTACCCACGCCGGATCCATACTCTCCAGCGACGGATACCGCCAGCGGGGCTGCTTGTCCTTGTCGATCAACAACGCCCGGATGCCCTCGGCAAACTCGCCCTTCTCAAGGCAGCGGGTCGACAGCTTCAGCTCTTTGTCGAACACTGCCTTGAGCCCATCCAGCCGGGTCTCCCGCAACTGACGCTCCAGGATCGCCATGGTCGTAGGCGAGCCGGTCTTCGCGACTTTCGCGGCCTTCTGGAGCCAGACATCGTCGCCGTCATAGTCCGCAATGCGCTGCACCTGGGTGACCAGATCGTCCGCGTCCATCAGGGCATTGATCGCGTCCAGCCGTTCGCGCACGGCCGACGTCGGCATAACCGCGATGGATTCCCTTTCAAAGGTACGCAGCACGCTGTTCACCGCCGTTTCTGCGGATTCCGTCAGCTTTTCCGACTGCGCCAGTGCTTCGAGTACCGCGTCCTTGTGATCGTGGGCGATCCGCCGATCCGCCATCCCCAGGAAGCAGGCGTCCGCCGCGTTCAGGTGGACGCCAGTCAGGCCGATGAACAGCCCCAAATGACCCGGCATGTGATTCAGGAACCAGCTGGCGCCGACGTCCGGATACAGACCGATGGTCACTTCCGGCATGGCCACCCGCGACTGCTCGGTGACGACGCGATGCGAGGCACCGGCCAGCAGGCCGACACCGCCGCCCATGACAAAGCCATGCCCCCAGGCCACGACCGGTTTGGGGTACGTGTGGATCTGATAGTCCAGCGCATACTCCTCGGTGAAGAACTCAACGCCCTCGTCCGGGCCAGACGCGCCTTCGGTCATGGAGCGATACAGGGCGACGATGTCACCGCCGGCGCAGAATGCCTTGTCGCCGGCGCCTTCCAGCCAGACGGCGGCAATCCCGTCGTCCTTTGCCCACTGGTCGAGCTGGTCTTCCAGCGCCCGGATCATGGGCAGGGACAGGGAATTCAGCGCCTTGGGCTGATTCAGGGTGGCCACGCCGATGCGCTTGCCACCGGCGGCCGCCTTCTCGTCAAAGAGGATGGTTTGTTCTGACATGCTGACTCCAACCGTTACCGGTTCTTCCATTCGGGTGTGCGTTTTTCCAGGAAGGCGTTGACGCCCTCACGCTGGTCTTCGGTGGCGAACAGTTCCACGAACAGCTCGCGCTCCATGCGCCAGCCGTCGTCGTGGGACCGGCCGTCACGGGCGCTCATCACCAGCGACTTGCAGCGGGCGATGGACGACGGGCTCTGCTTGCACGCCATCTCTGCCAGCTCGATGGCCTTATCCAGCGACTGCCCGGACGGCACCACTTCTTCCACCAGACCGATATCCAGGGCCTTGTCCGCCTTCACACGTTCGCCGCACAGGATCATGCGCTTAGCCCAGCCCTCGCCCACCAGCCAGGGTAGATTCTGGGTGCCGCCGGCGCAGGGCAGCAGGCCAACACCCGCTTCCGGCAGGGCCATCTGGGCGTGTTCCTCGGCAATACGGATATCGCAGGCCATGGCGCATTCCAGGCCACCGCCCATGGCGTAGCCGTTCACCGCCGCAATCGACACGCCACGGAACCGGCTCAGGGTCGCAAAGGCGTGGCCGAATGCCTGGGCCATGCGGTTGGCACGGCCTTCGTCCCCGTCGGCAAAGGTTTTCAGGTCGGCGCCGGCGGAGAAGAATTTCTCGCCCTGCCCGGTCACCACCAGGGCAAAGATATTGCGGTCCGCGTTCAGGGCCTCAATCGTCTCTGCCAGGGCACCCAGGGACTCTTCGGTCCAGGTATTCGCCGGTGGGTTGTTGATGGTCAGGATGGCCACATGCCCGCGATTTTCGAGCTGGATCAGATCGCTCATTACCGTGTTCTCCTTATTGAATCGCTTCGACGACGCCGGACTCGAGCACCCGGCGGGCGACGATCAGTCGCATGATTTCGTTGGTGCCTTCCAGGATCTGGTGCACCCGCAGGTCGCGCACGTAGCGCTCCAGCGGATACTCGCGGATGTAGCCGTAACCACCATGCAGTTGCAGGGCCTGGTTACAGACCTCGAAGCAGGCGTCGGTGGCGAACCGCTTGGCCATGGCGCAGTGCAGCGTGGCTTCCGGGTCGCCGTGATCCAGCTTCCAGGCCGCCAGCCGTACCATCTGCCGGGACGCCACCAGGTCGGTGGCCATGTCCGCCAGCTTGAACTGAAGCGCCTGGAAGTCGGCCAGGTGACGGCCGAACTGACTGCGCTCGTGCATATAGTCCCGGGTGCGCGCCAACGCCGCCTGAGCGCCGCCCAGCGAACAGGTGGCGATGTTCAGGCGACCGCCGTCCAGCCCTTTCATGGCGAAGCGGAAGCCCTCGCCCTCTTCGCCCAGCCGGTTTTCCAGCGGCACGTAGACGTTGTCGAAGCTGACCTGACGGGTCGGCTGACTGTGCCAGCCCATCTTGTCTTCCGACTTGCCGTAGTGAATGCCCTCGCTGTTCGCCGGAACGACGAACGCGGAGATGCCTTTGGCGCCGCTGTCCGGCGCCCCGGTGCGAGCCATTACCACCAGCATTTGCGTGGCCCCGGCTCCGGAGATAAACACCTTGGAGCCGGTCAGCCGATAGCCGTCGCCCTCGCGGACCGCCTTAGTTTGCAGGTTGGCGGCATCGGACCCGGCACCGGGTTCCGTCAGGCAGTAGGAGCCCAGCCACTCACCGCTGGCCATGCGGGGGGCCACATCCTGCTTCATGGCCTCGCTGCCAAAACAGGCCACCATCCAGGTGGCCATGTTGTGGATGGTGATGTAGGCCGCCGTGGACGGACAGGCCGCCGCCAGTTCCTCGACGATGACCGAGGTGTCCAGCCGCGACAGCCCCATGCCACCGCGCGCTTCCGGCGTGTACAGGCCACAGAACCCCAGCTCCCCGGCTTCGCGGATCACTTCCAGCGGAAAGGTATGGTCGATGTCCCAACCGGCCGCGTGCGGGGCCATGGCCTTCTCGGCGAAGGCCTTGGCAGCATCACGATAGGCCAGCTGGTCTTCGTTCAGCGCGAAATCCATAACCGGCCACCCTTAATGCATGCGGATGGAGAAGTTCGGTCCGGCCACCGCGTCGCTGGAGAACCAGCGGGCCGTGATAGTCTTGGTTTCAGTGTAGAACTTCACCGCCTGCTTGCCGTAGGCATGCTGGTCGCCGTAGAACGAGCCTTTCCAGCCAGTGAAGGAGAAGAACGGCAGGGGCACCGGAATGGGAATGTTGATACCGACCTGACCCACTTCAATTTCATGCTGGAAGCGACGGGCCGCGCCACCGGAGTTGGTGAAGATCGACGTGCCGTTGCCGTAGGGGCTGTTGTTGATCAGTTCGATGGCCTCGCCCAGGTTGTCCACTTCCATGCAGCTCAGGACCGGGCCGAAGATCTCTTCCTTGTAGATGCCCATCTCGGGCTTCACACCGGCGAACAGCGTCGGGCCGACCCAGTTGCCGTCGGGCAGGCCGTCGACGGTGCAGCCGCGACCGTCCAGCAGCAGGCGCGCGCCCTCTTCCTCGCCACGACCGATCAGCTGTTCGATCCGATCCTTGGCCTTGGCACTGATGACCGGGCCGTAGCTGGCACCCGAGTCGTTCCAGGCCCCCGGACGCACTTTCGCCAGGGCCTCTTTCACTTCCGGAATCCACTCCTGGGCCTCGCCCACGAACACGGCCACGGAAATCGCCATGCAACGTTGACCGGCGGCACCGACGGATGCACCGACCAGGGCACTGATCACCTGATCTTTGTCCGCATCCGGCAGGATCACCATGTGGTTCTTGGCGCCAGCGAAGCTCTGCACGCGCTTCATGTTCCTGGTGCCGGTCTCATAGATGTATCGGCCGACCGGGACGGAACCGACGAAGGACACCGCCTTGATCGCCGGGTCGGTCAGCAGCTTGTCCACCTGCGGCTTGGCGCCGTGGATGACTTGCAGGACGCCTTTGGGCGCGCCCGCTTCGACGAACAGTTCCGCCAGACGGGTCGGGGTCAGCGGGTCCTGCTCGGAAGGCTTCAGGATGAAGGTATTGCCCGAGGCAATGGCCATCGGGAACATCCACAGCGGGATCATCGCCGGGAAGTTGAACGGGGTGATGCCGGCACACACACCCAGCGGCTGGGTGTAGGAATAGGTGTCGATTTCGCGGGCCACGTTCTCGACGGTCTCGCCCATCATCAGGGACGGGATGTTGGCCGCGTGCTCCACGACTTCGATGCCGCGCCAGACGTCGCCCTTGGCATCCTCGAAGGTCTTGCCGGTTTCCTGGGACAGGATTTCGGCGATTTCGTCATGGTGCTCTTTCAGCAGGGCCTGGTAGCGCATCATCAGGCGGGCCCGCTCGGAGACCGGGGTTTCCTTCCAGGTCTTGAAGGCTTCGCCGGCGTTGGCGATGGCACGCTGCATCTCGTCTTCGGTAGCGCAGGGCACATGGGCAATCACTTCGTTGGTGGCGGGATTGGTGACATCAATCCAGTCGTTGGTTGCGCTCTGGCAGAACTCGCCCTCAATAAAAAGTGGCACTTTTTTCATACTGATTCCCCTGTTGTTCTTGTCGGCAAGGAGGAGGTACTCAAGCGACACAAACCGCTTCAGCACCGACTTTGAAATGATCCTAGCACAGCGGGATAGACGATTAGATTGACTAAATTTCGCTCGTGATGGATTATTTTTCGAAAACACTCACAACAATAATCAGGACGGAGAATGACCCGCACGTCACAATGGCCGCTGCCCTCGGACAGCATCCGCTATGTGGTGCCGTCGCGAATGGTGCAGATGCTCGACACCCATCCGCTGACCCAGGACCTGTATCCACTCGCTTTCGGCCATTACCGGCAGGCGCGGGGCCATCACATGCATCGCCAGCATCACGACGATCACCTGCTGATCTACTGCACCGACGGATTGGCGCACCTGAATGTGGAAGGCGAAAGCCACCATATCCACGCGGGCGACCTACTGCTGTTGCCCAAAGGCGCCGCTCACCGCTACAGCGCGGACACCGACCAGCCCTGGTCGCTGCACTGGGTCCACTTCGCGGGATCGCTTGCGCCCGCCTTCTGTGAACACATGGGGTTTTCCCGGCAAACGCTGATCCGGCATGTGGGTCAGCAACCAAGGCTGCTGGTGGACTTCAACGGCCTGTTGTCGGTGCAGCAGACCGGCTTCCGCCCGTCCGGCCTGATCCACGCCGCCAACCGGCTGCGCCAGTTGCTGGCCGCCGTACCGCTGTGTGCCGAGCCCCTGGCCCACCGCCAGCCGCTGGACCTGGACAGCCTGCACGGCTTCATGAAGGAACACCTGGATGAGCGCCTGACCCTGGAAAACCTGGCGGAACTGTCCGGCCTGTCGCCGGCCCACTTCGCCACCCGCTACCGCTCGCTGACCGGCGTGGCGCCGATCCAGCACTTCCTGCACCTGAAAGTGGAACGGGCCTGCCAGTTGCTGGACAACTCGGACCTGTCGTTCCGGTCGATCAGCGACAGCCTGGGCTACGAGGACAGCTACTATTTCTCAAGGCTGTTCAAAAAGGTGATGGGGGTATCGCCGCGGGACTACCGGCATACCCGGCGGCATTGAGGGACAAATGATGGTCAGGAGCAGACCGCCCTCTTCAGTTGGCGGGAAAAACTGATAGTCTGGACCACCTGACAACAAGAACGGACCCAGACATGGCCAGCTATACCATTGAAATTCAGGAACAATACGATTTGCCGAAGGACAAGGTCTTTGCCCTGTTCTCCGACCACAAGCGACTGGGCGGCGTGCTCGGCGCCCCAATCAAGCGCATCAAGGACAGCAACCAGGCCGACCCGAATGGCGTCGGTTCCGTCCGCCGCATCGGTGTCGGCCCGCTGGGGCTGGAGGAAACGGTGATCGCGTTCGAGCAGGACGCGCTGATCGAATACACCGTGACCAGCATGAGCCCGATCCGCAACCACCTCGGCCGCATCCGCTTTGCCGATGTCGCTGGCAAGACCGTGGTGAACTACACCATCCGCTTCGACGACTTCATCCCCTTCAGCGGCAAGGTGATCAGCGCCGGTCTGGAACAGGCCATCCGGCGCGGCATGAAGAAGGTGCCGAAACTGGCCTGAGCCTGCCCCGATCATCGGGCGCCCCTGACTTCCGAACCGGTCAGCGTCGCCCGACACACCTCCCCTTCATCAACGCGCCTATCGCAAACACGCTTTCACGCTTGCCATACATATCACTTTTGATATGTCATGAAGAGCTTGATGTCTGTTTTCATACTGAACAGGCATATGATGTCCTGACAGACCGGAGCAACACCTGTGCTGGAAAACCGAATCAAGTACCGCCACCTCCAGTGCTTCCTGGAAGTCGCGCGCCAGGGCAGTGTCGGCGGTGCGGCGGATGTGCTCGCACTAACCCAGCCGGCCGTGTCCAAGAAGCTGAAAGAGCTGGAAGAGATGCTGGGCGTCCGTCTGATGGAACGCAGCAAGAAAAGCGTGGAGTTGACCCAGTTCGGTGAGGTGTTTCTGCGTTACGCCGGCGCCAGCGTGGCAGCACTGCGGGAAGGGACCAACAGTATCCTCCAAGCCCAGCAGGGTGGCAAAACCCAGTTGATCATCGGCGTGCTGCCGACGGTCGCCGCCAGCGTCCTGCCCCAGGCGGTCATACGCTTCCGCCAGGGCGGGCTGGATGTGACGCTGAAACTCGTGGCCGGCCCCAACACCCTGCTGCTCAGTCAGCTCCGCGTCGGCGAACTGGATCTGGTGGTGGGGCGACTGGCGGAGCCGGACCTGATGTCAGGCCTGTCGTTCCAGCATCTTTATTCCGAACGCGTGACGTTTGTGGTCCGCCCGGGTCATCCGCTGTTGAAAACAACGTCCCTCGATTTGAAGGCGATCAGCGACTACACAGTCCTCTATCCGCCCAAAGACTCCATTATTGCCGCGCCTGTGGAGCGCTTCCTGCTCGCCCACGGCATCGGCACCCTGCCCGACCGCATCGAGACCATTTCCGATGCCTTCGGCAAGGAGTACATCCGCCAGACCGATGCGGTCTGGATCATTTCCCGGGGCGTGGTGGCGCGGGAAATCGAGGCCGACGAATTTGCCGAATTACCGTTGGAAACCACGGAAACCCTGGGGCAGGTCGGCCTGACCACCCGCGCCGACACCCAGCCGACGCCAGCCCTGCAGCTGTTTATGAATGCGGTCAGGGATTGCGCCCGGCAGACCGACTGAGCCGCATCCAACTCATGCCAATTTCAATATACAAAAACGACAAAGGGTCATTTTACATAACAAAAGCGATGCACAAGAGTAGAGCCAAAGCCGCCAAAAACGATAGGCCCTGATTCATGCACATCCTTTCTGTCAATGGACAGACGCTCCATTACCAGCTGGACGGTCCGGCCCATCTGCCGCTGATCGTTTTCTCGAACTCGCTGGGTACCGACCTGCGAGTCTGGGAACCGCTGCTGCCTTACCTCCGCGACCAGTTCCGCTTCCTGCGCTACGACAAGCGGGGCCATGGGCTCTCGTCCTGCCCGCCGGCGCCTTACCACCCGGACGACCACATCAATGACCTGATCGGTCTGCTGGACGCACTGGAACTGTCACAGGTGAACCTGTGTGGCCTGTCCGTCGGCGGCCAGATTGCCCAGGGCGTGGCAGCACGCCGGCCCGACCTGGTGAAGAACCTGATCCTGTGCGACACCGCCCATCGCATCGGTACGGCCGACATGTGGAACACCCGCATCGACGCGCTTGTCGACCAGGGTCTCGAAAGCATGGCTGACGGCATCCTGGAGCGTTGGTTTGGGGCGCAATTCCATGACGAACAGCGCGACGCTATGCCCCTGTGGCGCAACATGCTCGTGCGCACGCCGGTCGAAGGCTACGGCGGTACCTGTGCTGCCATCCGCGATACCGACCTGGAAGCCGGTACCCGCGGGCTCAAACAGCCGACCCTGTGCGTGGTCGGTTCGGAAGACGGCTCAACGCCGCCTGATCTGGTCCGCAGCCTGGCAGACCTGATTCCGGACAGCCGTTTCGAAGTCATCAAGGGGGCCGGCCATCTGCCCTGCGTGGAACAACCGAAAGCGCTGGCCCATTTGATCATGGATTTCCTGAGTCAGCACACTCCCGCCTCAAGCCGCTACGAGCTGGGCATGACCGTGCGCCGTTCCGTGCTGGGCAACGCCCATGTGGACCGGGCCGAAGCCAACAAGACGTCGTTTGACGAGCCGTTCCAGCGCTTCATCACCGAAAGCGCCTGGGGCTCGGTCTGGAGCCGTCCAACCCTGAGCCGGCGCGACCGCAGCCTGATCACCATTGCCCTGATGGCCGCCCTGGGCCATGAGGACGAACTGGCCATGCACGTCCGGGCAACCCGGCAGACGGGCGCGTCCCTGGAGGAAGTACGCGAGACACTGCTGCACCTCGGCGTCTATGCCGGTGTGCCGGCCTCCAATACGGCCATCCGCATTGCCAAAGACGCCTACAAAAGCATCGGCGTCGCTATTGATGGAGAGACGGAACAATGAGCAAATTCACACCACGTGACTGGGCCAGTCATCCCAGCTATCTCAGCCCCGAGTACAAGTCCTCCCGCCTGCGCGGTGTCTCCCGCAACCTGGTGGAGATCGATCCGGAACTGGCCGAACTGACCGGGCCAGCTTTCGGTGAAGAGGTGCTTGGCCCGCTGGACAACGACCTGACCCGCAACGGCCGCGTCAACGGCGAACCGCTGGGTGAGCGCATCATTGTCACCGGTCGCGTACTGGACGAAAACGGCGATGCGGTGCCCAACACGCTGGTGGAGGTATGGCAGGCCAACGCGGCCGGCCGCTACGTGCACATTCGCGACCAACACGATGCGCCGCTGGATCCGAACTTCCTCGGTGCCGGCCGCTGCGTGACCGACGAGAACGGCAAGTACCGGTTTATCACCATCAAGCCCGGTGCCTACCCGTGGGGCAACCACCCCAACGCCTGGCGCCCGAACCACATTCACTTCTCCCTGTTCGGGCCGACCATCGCCACCCGCCTGGTCACGCAGATGTACTTCCCGGGCGACCCGCTGCTGGATCTGGATCCGATCTACCAGTCCGTGCCGGCTCAATCCCGTGAGCGCCTTGTCAGCCAGTTCTCCATCGACGTCACGGAAGAGAATTACGCCCTTGGCTACGTTTTCGACATTGTTCTGCGTGGCGTCAACGCCACGCCAGTGGAGGCCTGATCCCATGGTAATGAAGCAAACACCCTCCCAGACTGTGGGGCCCTACTTTGCCTATGGCCTGACGGCCCAGCAGTACCACTACCCACATTCCCAGTATGCCGACGGCTGCCTGGTGACCGATCAGACCCAGGGCGAGCGTATCCGCATTGTCGGCCGTGTGCTCGACGGCCATGGCGACGTGGTGGACGACGCCATGATCGAGATCTGGCAGGCCAACGCCGCCGGACGCTTCGACCACCCCAATGACGCCCGGGAAGCGCGCCCGCTGGATCCGGCCTTCAAGGGCTTTGGCCGTTTCGGCACCGGTACCACGCCAGACAACAGCTTCCGCTTCGACACCATCAAGCCCGGCACGATCCGCGACGGCGTGGCGCCGTTCATCAGCGTCATCGTGTTCGGTCGCGGGATCATGAACCACGCCTACACGCGTCTGTATTTCAGTGACGAATCCACGGCGAATGCCGCGGACCCGGTGCTGGAGAAGGTACCTGCGGACCGTCGCAACACCCTGATCGCGACCCGCAATGACACCGCCACCGGCGTCGAATACCGTTTCGATATCCGGATGCAGGGGGACAACGAAACCGTGTTCTTCGATTTCTGAGCGCCACTTGCAACACGGCAGCCCCGACGGATTTCTTCAGGGGCTGCCGGACCCGCTATCATGGGATAGCGGGCATCCGCCCTTCCCGATCACCAGCCATGGACGCCAACGCCCCTATGTTTCAGGTATCGCCTTTCGACTCCCCGCTCTACGGCCAGTTACTCTCCGATGCCAGAACCGCACAGCATCTGGGAGACGCCGCCCAAATCCGGGCCATGCTGACCGTCGAAGGCGAACTGGCGCTGGCCCAGGCGGAAACGGGACTGATCCCTCAGGACGCCGCCGACGCCATTGCCGCTGCGGCGGCGTCCCTGACACCGGATCCGGCCAGCCTGGCGAAAGGCGTCGCCTCGGCCGGGGTGCCGGTACCGGCGCTGGTCAAAGCGCTGAAAGAGGCCCTGCCCGCCGGGCACGCCCGCTGGGTCCACTATGGCGCCACCAGCCAGGACATCGTCGACACGGCGCTGATCCTTAACATTCGCGAGATTCTGATCGACCATCAGGCTCGCCTGCTTGCCGTCATCAACGGCCTGGCCGACCTGGCGGAGACGCATCGCGGCACCCTGATCGCCGGCCGAACCCGTACCCAGCAGGCCGTGCCTATGAGCTTCGGGCTGAAAGTGGCTCAATGGCTGGCGCCGCTGCTGCACCAACTGGATCGCCTGGACGAACTGCGTCCGCGCCTGCTCCGCCTGCAGCTGGGCGGCGCCGTCGGCACCCTGGCAGCCATGGGCGAACAGGCCGCAGACATCAACGAACGCCTGGCGAAACGCCTGGGCCTGGCCGCCGGACCCTGCTGGCACACGCAGCGGGATGCCCTGGCGGAACTGTCCGGCTGGCTTGGCCTGACAACCGGGAGCCTCGGCAAGATGGCCCAGGACTGGCTCTGGCTGGCCCAGTCGGAAGTGGGTGAGATTCGCTTCAGCAACGGCGGGGGCTCCTCCACCATGCCGCAGAAGTGCAATCCGGTGGACGCGGAAATCATCGTGGCCATGGCCCGCACCAGCGCGGCCGCCGTCGGCCAGATGCACCAGACCCTGTTGCAGGAACACGAACGCAGCGGCAGCGCCTGGACCCAGGAGTGGTTCCAGTTGCCACAGCAGCTCATGGCTTCAAGCGTTGCGCTTCGTCACGCTCTGGACGGACTCCGGTTTATCGAGATTCATGACCAGCGCATGCGCGCCAACCTGGACGCCTACAACGGCGTCATCTACGCCGAGGCCGCCACCTTCGAACTGGCCCGCTCGATGGGACGGGACAAGGCGTCCGATCTGGTCAAGCAATGCGCCGAGGAAGCCCTCTCGGGCAACCGCCACCTGCTGCAGCGGATCGAAGACCGCACCGGCGAGCACATCGACGTAGACCAGCTGGCCCAGCAATTAGTCGCAGGCGGCGCGACCGGTCGCTGGCTAACTGATATTCTGGAACAGGCCCGGCTCAAAACGGCCGCGGCCTGATCCGTCCACCATTCCACACGCCTGACGCCGACCTGTCATAACCGGGTTGGCGCCGCCGTGTGCGCAAGGAGTGCGCTTGCTTTCCATCCTCTCCACGACGGCACCGATTTTCATCATCATTGCGCTGGGATTCATTGCCGTACGGACCCGCTTATTCCCCGCAGAAGCCGTGGCGGGCCTGGGTCGATTCGTCATCTATTTCGCCCTGCCGGCACTGATCTTCAGTACCGTGTCGCAAATGGCCTTCAGCGAGGTCATCGACCGGCATTACCTGCTGGTTTACGGTCTGGGGTCGATGCTCGCTTTCGTTGCCGGCATTGGACTGAGCAAGGCGCTCAAGGGGGACAGCCTGAGTCAGGGCGCCATCAAGGGCATGGGCATGTCGATGTCCAACAGCGCCTTTGTCGGGCTGCCGGTGTTGCTGCTGGCCTTCGACGACCCGCCCACCAACGCCTTTGCGATGAACCTGATGATCGAAAATATGGTTGTCCTGCCGGTGGCCCTGATCGTGATGGAATTCAGTCAGGGGCGCGGCAACAGTGAATCCCTGGGCGCCATCATTCGCCCGGTGGCCGGCCGGGTCGTCCGCAACCCGCTGGTAATTGCGATCGTGGCCGGGGTTCTGGCCTCGCTGGCCAACGTTGAGGTACCCCAGGTACTGCAGGACAGTCTCGATATGCTGGGCCGCACGTCGGCGACCGTGGCCCTGTTCTTCGTGGGCGCGTCGTTGGTGGGCACGTCGCTGCGCGGGAATATCGGGAATATCGGGGAGATTGGCGGGGTGGCGCTGGGCAAACTGACGCTGCATCCGTTGATGATGGTGCTGCTGATCTGGCTGTTGCCGGACTTCGACCCGCAGCTGCAGACCGCTGCGATCCTGCTGGCGGCCATGCCCATGGCCAGCGTCTATCCCATCATCGGCAGCCTTTACGGCTATCGGCGACTCACTTCAAGCATTCTGTTGGCAGGCACCGTGCTGTCTTTCTTCAGTATCTCGATCGCCCTGGCCGTCCTGTTCTGAACGACCAGAGACCATCCGGAATCAGGCCGCCACCGGTTTACGAAACAGCGCCACGTCCTTGGCCGGCACTTCCAGCTCCCAACCCAGCGACTCGGCCAGCCAGCGCAGGGTGCTCTCCCGGTAGAACACGATGTGGGTCGGATCGCGCCGATAGTGCCAGTTGGCAAAGCGGGCGTCGTCGGTCTGGAAGCAGGTCATCACGCCCAGCCAGCCGCCCGGCTTGAGCAGGTTGTCGAGCTGCCGGAAGACGGTGTTCGGATCCTGCAGGTGCTCCACCACCTCGGTGCAGGTGATGAAGTCGTAGGTCTGCTCCAGGGTTTCCGGATTCGGCGCGTAGAAGGGATCGTAGAGCGACACCTCCATGCCTCTGGCGGCGAGCATCTTCGCCAGCGCCGGTCCCGGTCCACAGCCGAAATCCAGCCCGTGGGCCTCGTCCGGGGCCAGGGTCAGGATCGGGTCCGCCAGTTTGGTGAGGAAGCGCTGGTAGCCTTCATCCTCGGGATTGTTGTCGTGCAGATCGTAAACGCGTTTTTCCGCATCCCGGTCCAGCCAGTGCTCCGGCGCCATCAACGTGGCTTCACAGCGACCACAGCGCCAGTAAGGCACCTCGCCAACCACCTCCAGCAGACGCAGGTCCTCACTGTGGCAGACGGAACACCGGGTGGGTACCATCAATTTTTCGGGCATCATGACGCTCCCTGGGGCCGTTCTCTGAAACAGAGAAACCCGGTTGTTCGGTGAATAACAGTCGAGAAAGTGGGAGTGTCCACAGTCACGCGCTGCCCTGCAATACGCCTTGACCACGATATAACCAATCGCTATGCCCTGAGCGCGATTTCGTGAAGACAACCGGCCCGGTGACGCTGGATCGTGATGATCCGGACCAGCGCTCAGAGAAGGACCAAGGGCACCTGCGGTGCCTCAGAAGCTGAAGCATCTGCTACACGCTCGAGTGAGCCTCAGAATGTAGCCGACGCTTCAGCTTCGGAGCAGGCCGAAGGACTGCCCTGACTTCGGGGGAAACATCTGATCCCCCCATTTTAGAGCCGGTGGCAAGACCGCAGCCGAGCGAATCAGTCCGGTGCCCTGTCCGGCCCCACGCGGGCCAGGACCTGATTGTTCCCGCTCAGCGGCATCGCCAGGATCAGGCCTTCGCCCGAATCCGGGTAGACACCGGTCAGCGCGGTGATGTTGACCTGGTGAGAGACGAGGATAATGGGCTGTCCGGACGGCAGGCCGTTGACGTTGTCCACGGTCTCGGCCGTCTGCGCCTCCCGGTCGCCCTGGCCCGCGAAGAAGGAATTGAGCGACGGCATCACGGTGACGCGCCCCACGTCCATCAGCGTGGCCGTATCCCGGCAGCGACACCAGGCACTGGAAAAAACCTGGGCGCTGCGAATGCCCTGTTCGGCCAGATATCGCCCCCAGGCCCGCGCCTGCTCCTGGCCAACGTTGTTCAGATTACGCTGGGTACTGCAATCATTGACGTCGAAGTGGTCCGGATCGCCCACGCCAGGCGCCAGGGCATGACGCAGGATCAGGACAGCCCCACCCTGGCGCAAGGCGGTCCAAGCGGCAGCATCGTCGGCCAGAGCCAGTCTGGGGGTAACGGTCACAGCGATAAGAAGGAGTGGCCAGAGCCACCGAACGGTCGTGGAAAAACCCATGGTGCACCTCCCTGGGCAACAGGCCATCTGAGTGGCAATACGCCAAAGACCGGGTAGCCGTTCACCCTTTTTCGTCGAATTGGCGTATCCTTGCCCCGCTGATGAGGGAGAACTGATTATGGCCATATGGGTCGATGCCGACGCCTGCCCCACTCCGGTGAAGGAGATCCTTTGCCGCGCCGCCAATCGCTGGCAAATCAGCGTCACGTTTGTCGCCAACCAGCGCATCAATGTGCCGCCTTCACCCTATATAAAGACACGCCAGGTGCCGCAGGGTTTCGATGTGGCGGACAATGAAATCGTCGAGCTGCTGTGCGAGAACGACCTGGTGGTCACCCAGGACATCCCGCTGGCCGCAGAGGCCATTGAACGGGGTGCGCGGGCGCTCAATCCCCGTGGCCAGGTCTACACCCCCGACAACATCCGCCAGCGTCTGGCGATGCGAAACTTCATGGAAGAACTGCGCAACGCGGGTCAGATGACCGGCGGACCGTCCGGCTATTCCCAGACCGATCGCAAGGCCTTTGCCGATCAGCTCGACCGCTGGCTGCAGAAACACGTCAAGCGCTGAGCCTGGCCAAACAGATTTGATAATGATTCGCTTTCACGAGTGAGCGAATTCAGCTAGTCTGTGCGCCTTTTCTGACCCGTTCATACCCCCCGTTTTTCCGGGTGTTTATCGGACGGGTCTGCCCGATTCGGAGATTTTCTCATGTCCAGCTCCAGCACCAGCAGCTTCCAGGCGCTTGGCCGTTTGCTGCGTTACGCCCGCGGCTACCGTCGCCACATCATCGCTGCCACCACCTGCTCGATCATCAACAAGCTGTTCGACATCGCGCCGGAGATCCTGATCGGTATTGCCATCGACGTGGTGGTGAACAAGGAATCCAGTTTCGTGGCGTCGATCGGCTTCACCTCGGCCGAGTCCCAGATTCTCGTGCTGGGGCTGCTCACCTTCTTCATCTGGGCCGGTGAATCCATATTCGAATTCATGTTCCAGGTGCTCTGGCGCAACCTGTCCCAGGCGCTGCAGGCCGACCTGCGCCAGGACGCTTACGAACACGCCCAGCGCCTGGATATGCACTTCTTCGAGTCGCGCAGCTCCGGCCAGCTGGTAGCGACCATGAACGACGACGTGAACCAGCTGGAACGGTTCCTCGACGGCGGTGCTAACGCCATGATCCAGGTGGTGGTCACCATTCTCACGGTGGGCCTGGTGTTCTTCGTGATCTCGCCGCTGATCGCGCTGCTGGCCTTTACACCGATTCCGGTCATCGTCTGGGGCGCCTTCTACTTCCAGAAGAAAGCCGGACCGCTGTACGCCGACGTGCGGGAGAAAGTGGGCAACCTGTCCACCCGGCTGGCTAACAATCTCGGCGGTATTGCCACCATCAAGAGTTTTACGGCCGAAGCCCGCGAAGCGGAGCGTCTGCGCCAGGCCAGTGACGATTACGTCCAGGCCAATCGCAAGGCGATCCGCATCAGCTCCGCCTTCATTCCGCTGATCCGGATGGCGGTGCTGTTCGGCTTCCTGGCGACGTTCATGATCGGCGGCATGATGGCCCTGAACGGGGAGCTGAATGTGGGCGCCTACGGCGTACTGGTGTTCCTGACCCAGCGCCTGCTGTGGCCAATGACGGGACTGGCGGAAGTGGTCGACCAGTTCGAGCGGGCCATGGCCAGTACCCGCCGGATCCTGGACCTGATCGCGGAGCCCGTCCATGTTCGGGACAACGTTACCACGCCCCTGCCCCAGCCGGTGCGCGGGTCCGTGAGTTTCGATAGCGTCCAGTTCCGGTATGGCAACAGCGGCGCGGGCGTCAAAGGCATCAGCCTGGAGGTTCCGGCCGGTCATACCCTGGCCCTGGTGGGCGCCACGGGCTCCGGCAAGTCGACCCTGATCAAGCTGCTGCTGCGGTTTTACGACGTGCAGCACGGCGCGATCCGCATCGACGATCATCCCATCCAGGATGTCAGCCTGAACTCGGTGCGTCAGGCCATCGGCCTGGTCAGCCAGGATGTCTACCTGTTCGATGGCAGCATCCGCGACAACATCGCCTACGGGCGTCCGGACGCCACCGATGAGCAGATCATCGAGGCGGCCAAAACGGCCGAGGCCTGGGGCTTTATCGAGGCATTGCAGGACGGCCTGGACACCGCCGTGGGTGAGCGCGGCGTGCGACTGTCCGGCGGTCAACGTCAGCGTCTGTCACTGGCCCGCGCGCTGCTGAAAGATCCGCCCATCCTGGTACTGGACGAGGCCACCAGCGCGGTAGACAACGAGACGGAAGCCGCGATCCAGCGGTCGCTGCGGCGCATCGGCCACAACCGCACGGTCATCATGATCGCCCACCGCCTGTCGACCATCGTCCATGCGGACCAGATTGCCGTGATCCAGGACGGCGAGGTCACCGAGAGGGGCCCCCATGACGAGCTGATCGCCCAGGACGGCAGCTACGCCGCCCAGTGGCAGGTCCAGACCGGCTCGGCCGCCGAAGCGGCTCAGTTGACCACCCACTGAGCCGTCTCCGCGCAGCAGTGCATTCAAGGGGCTGAATTCAGCCCCTAGCTTCCCTGAATCCGAAACCCGACTTTCAGCACCACCTGATAGTGGGCCACCTTGCCGTCCGTCACATGGCCGCGGGTTTCGGTCACTTCAAACCATTCGATGTTCTTGACGCTCTTGCTGCATTCCGCCAACGCGTTCTCGATGGCGTCTTCAATGCCGGTTGTCGACGAACCGACAATCTCGACTTTCTTGTAGACATGATGATCTGACATCCATGATCTCCTTATGTCGCAAGGTTTTAAAAGCGTGTTCGATTGCAGTATGGCACACAGGGGGCGGGGGTTTTCAAAAGGCACCAACTGAACCTTTGCCGGTGGAAGCCATCCAAGGAACCATTGCGTATGCATCGTCAGCAGGAGGCAGACTCGATGATTCAGGGCCCTACTCATCATCCGTTTCGCACGTTCTTTTCACTGTTCGCCGGCCTCTTGCTGGCGAGCCTGGCGGAAGCAGACGTCTACGAATCCCGCTATCACGATTACCGCGTCGACACCGTTGTTGATGGACTCGACCACCCCTGGGGCCTGGCCTTTCTTCCCAACGGTGATGTGCTGGTAACGGAACGGGCCGGCCGTCTCCGGGTGGTGCGGGATGGCAAGTTGCTGGATGCACCGGTCAGCGGTGTACCGGACGTGGCGGTGGCCGGCCAGGGCGGCCTGCTGGACGTCATCCTGCATCCCCGGTTCAGCGAGAACCGCCTGCTCTTCCTGAGCTACGCTCACCAGACCCGCGAAGGCAAAACGACCCGGGTGGCCCGGGCCGAATACCGGGATGGTGCCCTGGAGAATGTGACCGTCATCTTCGAAGCCCTGCCCCGCTCCAACACCACCCGTCACTTTGCGGGGCGGATGGCCTTCGACCGGGAGGGTTACCTCTACGTACCGGTGGGCGACCGGGGCGATCAATCCCGGGCGCAGGACTTGTCGGACGATGCCGGCGGCGTTCACCGCATCACCATTGACGGAGCCCCGGCGCCAGGCAACCCCTTCCTGAATCAGGCCGGTGCGAGGCAGACCTTCTTCACCTACGGCAACCGCAATATCCAGGGCATGGCCCGGCACCCGGTCACGGGTGAGATCTGGAGCCACGAGCACGGTCCAAGGGGCGGTGACGAGGTGAACATCATTCGCGCGGGCACCAATTACGGCTGGCCGGCAATCACCTACGGCATCGACTACAGCGGTCTGCCGATTACCGATCGCACCCAGGCACCGGGCATGGCGCAGCCACTTCACTACTGGGATCCGTCCATCGCCCCATCGGGCCTGGCGATTTATGACGGTGAGATGTTCCCACAATGGCGGGGCGATCTGTTCGTCGGTGCCCTGAAGTTCCAGAAAGTGGTTCGACTGCGGGTCAACGAGCGGGAACAGGTGGTGGAAGAGGAGGATCTGCTGAAAGCGGTGGGCAAACGCATCCGCGAGGTCAAGCAGGCGCCCGACGGGTCCATCTGGTTGCTGACGGACGCCTCGGACGGTGAAATCCTGAGAGTCTCACGCCCCTGATGAGGGTGACAGGGCGTACAGCGCCGCCACGTTCCGGGCCACCCGACGCAGGTTATCGGCAGCCCGCTCCAGCGCCTCCGGCAGATCCATGGGCGTCGGCGTGATACCGAACACTGCCGTCAACCCACAGGCCAATGCCTCGTCGTAGTCGTCACCCACACTGCCGGCCAGGGCCACAACGGGCACGCCCGCCTGGGCGGCTTCCCGGGCCAGTCCGGCCAGGGTCTTGCCGCGGGCGGTTTGCCCATCGATCCGCCCTTCCCCGGTGATCACCAGATCCGCCTTCTTGAGCTGCTCACGCAAGCCTACTGCATCCATGACCACATCCACCCCGGGCTCCAGACGGCCACGTAGGAACGCGCACGCCGCCATGCCCATGCCACCGGCCGCACCGGCACCGGGCATGTCCGCCAACTTGCGGCTCACCACCTGTTCCAGCAGTGCTCCATAACGGGCCATGCCCTGGTCCAGCGCAATCAGCATTTCGTCGGTTGCACCTTTTTGGGGCCCGAACACATAGGTCGCGCCATTGGGGCCAGTCAGCGGGTTGTTGACGTCACAAATGACCCGGAAACGGGTCGCGGGTATCCGGGTGTCCAGTTCATGCAGATTGATCGAAGACACATCCAGCAGCCCCTGCCCACCCGGGCCGATGGCGTTCCCGGCGGCGTCCAGCGCCTTGACGCCCAGGGCCTGTGCCATTCCGAGACCGCCGTCGTTGGTGGCGCTGCCGCCCAGGGTCAGGATGATCTGCTCCACTCCGAGATCCAGCGCATCGATGATCAGCTCGCCGGTGCCCCGGGTGGTGGTTTTCATGGGATTGCGGCGGGCTTGCGGCAATCGTTGCAGGCCACTGGCTTCCGCCATTTCGATCACGGCAGTGCGGTCTTCATGAATCAGTCCGAAGCGGGCCTTCACCGGATTGCCGTCCGGCCCGGTGACTTCGGTGGTTTCGTAGCGGCCGCCGGCGGCGATCACCAGCGCCTCCATGGTGCCCTCGCCGCCATCCGCCAGCGGCAGCGTGGTGAACGTCGCCTCCGGTAGTGCCTGGGCCAGTCCGCCACGTATGGCATCGGCCACTTCCGAGGCCGACAGGCTTTCCTTGAAGGAATCCGGGGCAATCAGGATATGAGTCACAAGCGGTCCTCGCGGGTCGTGTTGATGGCGATCTACCCTTCAATTAAAGCAATAAATGCGCCCGCCAGTCCCGGCGTTACTCGGCGTAGCCGGTCAACTCCAGATAACCGCGACCACTGTGGGAGCCGGATACCCGGACCGGACTTTCCCAGTAGGGATACAGGCCGGTGTTCCAGAAGTTGCCGGCCATGGTGTCCACTTCGATGTCCACATCCCGACTGGGAATGGTCAGCCGCCAGCGTGACGGCACGGTGCCTGTGTCAAAGGTCGCCTGCTCCAGGGGTTGCAGAGTAAAGTCATCGCCGCTCAGGGGGACCACTTCGCCGAAGGCGCTGATCCAGGTGCCGGCGAGAAACGCCCCTTCGTCTTCCCTCAGCCGGAACGCCATGATGCGCTCGCCGGATTCCAGCTGCAGCGCCATCCAGTCCCAGCCCTGCTGGTCGGAGCGCAGGAACTGGCTGCTCCACTCCCGATCGAACCAGCCGCTGCCCTGCACGTCGAGGGTCTCCCCATTGACGGTGACCGTGCCGCGGATGGTCAGGTCCACATAGCTGAAATACATCGAGCCCTCGCCGCTGGCCGACTTGGCGCTGAAGCCCTGATCGCCGTGGCGCACCGCATCGCCGCGCTGGCTCAGGGTCAGGTCATAGCCCCAGTCATCGGTTTTGACGTGGAGTTGCCAGTCGCCATCCTCCGAGGCGGTCAGCGACCAGTCATCCAGCCACACCGAAAACGGCGACGCCGTTGCGCCGGCATGACCGATGCCGCCCCGGGCCAGTCGCTCGCTGAAATGATGGTCGTTGGGGCGTGATACGGCGGCATGGGCCATCCACACCGACTGCAGCGGCCAGGATTCCGGTGGCGGCGTCTTTGCATCCGGCGCATGCGGCTTCAGGCCCTGACGGAACTGGGTCCACTGCAGCCCAAGCGGGTCACCGTCGGCGGTGGTCAGGTTGGCGGTGAGGTACCACCACTCGATGCGATAGCGGGGATGGGGGCCCAGATCCCGCGGCAACTCGATGTGGTCGCCAGGCCCGGGCTGGACAAAATCAACCCCGGCGCTTTGCGGATCAAAGGATTGCCCCAGACCGGCAAAGCCCTGCGGCGCCTCTTCCCCCGGTTCACAGCCGGCCAGGCACATCGCGACCAGCGCTCCGATCAGCCACCTCATCGCTCCGCTCCCTGCAATTGACCCACCGTCACCGGTTCCGGCGGCCGCTCGTCCAGACGGCGCTGGATCAGCCAGGCGATGATCAGCCCGATCACCCCGGCGACGACCACCAGTTGTAACCAGAATAGCGGATAAACGGCCATCGGCAGAGACCAGCCGAAGGCCAGCGGATTGATCCGGGCCACCAGCACCCAGGTCAGCAGGATGCCCAGCGGCAGGGCCGCCAGACAGGCCATCAACGTTACCGCAACGGACAGGCCGCTGATCCGCCAGCGCAGCGCTCGCCGACCGACGCCCCAGACCCGAAGCAGGTGGAAGTACCAGCGCCGGGTGCCGAAAAACACCCAACCCAGGACCAGCAGCGAGACTCCGGCCAGCACCAGCGTCAACATGCTGATGGCACGGGTCAGCAGGAACGTCTGCTCGAAGATCCGGGTCGCCAGCCCGCGGACCGACGCCGTATCCCGCAGTTCAAGACGGACGCCGGGCAAGGCATCCGCCAGCGCGGCACGCAAATCCGCCGGTGTGGCGCCTTCGGCCAGGGCGACCGTGACACTGGTGAAGGCGGAGCGGAACGCTGCCGGAAGAGACGAGGCAGCCACCAACAGCTCGCCGCTGGGTCGGCCATAATCCGCGTAGACCGCTGCGACCGTCGCCTGATAGGCCTGCCCCGCTATCCGGTAACTGAGCCGGTCACCGGTCGCCAGCCCCAAACGGCGGGCCAGTTGCTCGTTGACCATGACCTGGCCCCGATCAAGCTGCGACCAGGGATCGGAAACGGCCGACAGGAAGGTCCAGTGGTGCAGCAATGACGAGTCGGAGGGCAGCGCCAGCAGATCCACGGAGACGGGTTGCGGTTGCGTCAGTTCTGCCCGGTCCCGCTGAACCGTATAGCGTTGAGCGACGCTCTCCAGACCACTCAGGGCACCCTCGACCCGAGGTAAATCGGCGGGCTCGCGGAGCTCCAGATAGACATCGCCCTGCAGGCGTTGATCCAGCCATTCGTAGAAGGTGGTTTCGAAGGTGCCAACCAGCGCCTGGATGGCGATCACCGTCGCCGCTGCAAACTGCAGGGCCACCACCGGCAGCCCCAGACGCCGGATCATCACGGACAGCTCGCGCACTGACCATAGCCGCAGTGGTTTGGCGGTGTGGCGGGCAGCGGCATCCAGTCCCCGGGCCAGCAAGGCCGGTGTCAGCAGCCCCACGCCGAGGAATACCAGGGCCAGTGCGGCAAAGACCAGAACCAGCGTGTTTGCCAGGATCAATCCGACGATGCCCAACAGCAGGACGACGGCGGCGAGGCGCCCACGGTCGCCCCGCCGCCGTCTCCCGGTATCGTCCTCTCGCCCGTCGAACGAGCACCACGCCAGCACCAGCCCGATCATCACCGGGATCGGCAGGCAGGCCATCCAGGTGATGGCATTGCCCACCAGGGTGACATCGAACAGGCCGCTCAGCACCCGGCCGAAGCCCTGGGCAAACACCTGCGCCATGAGCAGTCCCAGCGCCGTGCCGGGCACGGCGCCCAGCAGGGAGATCACGGTCAGTTCCACCAGGCGCATTCGATGCAGGCGGTGGGCGGGCACGCCGAAACGGGTCAGAAGCTGGGTGCTGGCTCGACGTTGGGAGAGTCCCAACAGATAGACGCTGCGGATCAGCAGCCCGGTAATCAACAACACCAGGACGCACAGGGCGTCGAGATTCAGCAGGAAGCTGTCTGCCAGTTCGCCGGTGGCCAGGCGCGGCTCCGCGGGGACGTTCCGGTAACCTGATGGAAGGTCGGTCACTGCCGTTGAGGCCATCAGGCGAAAGCCCGCTGTAGCCGGCGTGTTTGGTGAGGATTCGATGGCGCGGCCGATGTCCTCGAACGGCCCACCCTGAATGCGTTGCGGCAGTCCACTCTGGCCGCCCTCGGCAAAGCAGCCCAACGACAACGGATCGATGCCAATGACCCGCCCCTGCCCATTGGCAGGCGTAACTTCGAGCCAGGGCAGCACACAAACGCCGGCACGGCGCAGGGTGACAAAATCGGCGACCGTCACCGGAGCGCCGTCCTGGCGGCGGATTTCCTGCAGTCCCTCCAGCAGGCCGGTACCCTGTTGCAGGCTCTGCCGGGCCTGGCGCGTCAGGTCCCAGACGCCGGACCAGAGGGCGGTTGCCAGGATCAGGATCAACAGGAGGGCGACCAGTTGCAGGGGATGGCGGCGGTAATGGCTGACACTCGCCAACCAGAGGCGGCGACCGGTCATGTCAGGCTCCCAGCCTCAGCGTATGGTCGCAGCGCCCGGCAAGGGCGGGATCATGGGTAGCGAGAACCAGCGGGCAGCCCTGGGCCTGCTGGAAGGCAAACAGGACATTGGCCACCTCGGCCGCGGTGTGTCCGTCCAGACTGCCGGTGGGCTCATCCGCCAGCAACAGTCGCGGCTGCATGGCAAAGGCCATGGCGAGCGCAGCACGCTGCCGCTGGCCACCAGACACCTGGTCGGGGTAGCGGGCAGCCAGTGGACCGATACCCAGGCGCTCCAGCCACCCCATCGCGCCGGCATCCGCATGCCCGGCAATGTCTGCGCGCAAGCGGACATTCTCCAGCAACGTCAAGGCCGGCATCAGGTTGGCTTCCTGGAAAACGGTGGCAATGGCGCTGCGGCGCAACTCGCTCCAGCGCGCCGAGTCCACCGGCAGCGAATCGCCGAACAGGGTGACGGAGCCGGCCGACCAGCGTTCCAACCCACTCAGGATATTGAGCAGGGTGCTCTTGCCGGAGCCGGAACGCCCCACCAGCGCCAGCGATTCGCCGGCCAGCAGTGAGAGGTCGAAGCCGTCAAAGACCGCCACATCCTCACCACCGGAACGGAAATGCTTGCGCAGGCCCTCAACGCGAATCACAGGCTCCGGCCGCCTGTCCGGCGACGGGTCGACCGGGTCAATGCGGATCGTTGGTGCGCTCGGTTTTTTCATACTGGGGAAGGTCATCGGTGATCGTATACCAGTCTGCCTTGGAGCCAACGTACACATGGTACGCCGGAGACTGGTTCACCGGACCATCCAGAGTGCCAACCCGCAGACGCAGGATGCCGGGAATGGCGTCGACCCGGCTGTACAGCGGACTGCCGCACTCCCGGCAAAACGCCCGGTACTTGCCCGGGCGCGACTCGAATTCCTTGACGAGCTCGTCGCCCCGGGTCACCCGAAAGTGGACTTTCTGCACCGGGCTGTTGGCGGCAAATGCACTGCCCTGGGCCCGCCGGCATTGGCTGCAGTGGCACAGGGCAATGGGGCCGAGGCGGCCCGCGTATTCATACTGGATGCCACCGCACAGGCATTGACCGGTCATCATCGATTGTCTCTCCGATTGGGTTGTGCGGTGGCCCGGCGCCATTGAGCGCCGTTCCCGGGACCGTCAGGCCGGAACGATCAGGATTTTCCCGTCACGCTCTCCGGCCGCTGCAGCCGCCACCGCGTCCTTGATCTGCGAGACATCATACTCGCCCGCAATCTTCGCCTGAAGTTTACCGGTGGCAATCAGCTTGGTGAGCTGGCCGAAAACTTTCATCTGATCCTCGCGGGACGCCTGCTCGAACCATTTGGCCAGCCAGAAACCCCGGGCGGTGATGTTGCGGAACACCAGATTGCGCGGCGTGAGCTGGCAGGGTTCGCCGCTCATCATGCCGTAGTTGACCAGGGTGCCGCCCTCTTCCAGGCAGTCGGCGATGTGGTCGGTCGAGGCGCCACCCACCGCATCGATGGCCAGTTTCACGGCACCGTCACCGACCGCTTCCTTAACGCGCTTGTGGAGGTCGGGGCCGTCCACCAGCACCACGTCCGCGCCCTGCGCCTTGACGCCTTCAACCGCGGACTCGCGGCGCACCACGTTGACGGTTTTCAGACCACGGATCTTCGCCAATTGGATCAGGTAGCCGCCGACGCCGGAGTTGGCGGCATTCTGGATGACCCAGTCGCCCTCCTGCAGATCGACGAACTCGCTGAGCATCAGCATCGCGGTCGGCGGGTTGACGGTCATCATGGCCAGCTGACGGGGATCCGCTTCCTTCGGCAGGGGCACCAGTTTACGGGCGTCGACCACGGCGTGGGACACCCAGGTGCCGATGCCGACCGGTAACAGGACCGTCTGTCCCACTTCCGGCCCTTCAGTGCCGGAACCGAGCGCCACCACCTCGGCCACACCTTCGTTGCCGCCGATGGCGGGCAAAGGAGGCAACATGCCGTATTCACCGGTCAGGGTCAGCACATCGGAGGGATTAATGGGGGCTGCCAGCACCTTCACCAGAGCCTCGCCGGGCCCCGGCTCCGGGGTGTCGAGTTCGACGGCTTCGATCACATCCTGCGGTACCGGACCGCGGCTTTCGTATTTGGCCTGCAACATGAGGTGTCTCCTGTGCTTTTTTGGGTGTCATCAGAGTAGGCGGCAACCCGGATTTTGCACAGGGGCGGAAACGCCAGTTCGGTGGTGAGTCCGGCCATCGGCCTTCAAAAAAAGACGCCGCTTCCCGCAAAAAGGACTTGAACACGGGACCATTTCGCCCCAACGTAAGTAATATCCGGCCGGGTCCGGGTCGTTATCCGCGCTCTCGCTAAACCAGCATCACCGAACGAGAAGCCAGCCTCCGGACACTCCCGGGAAAGCGCTGCGTGAAGGTGAACGAACGCCCTCCCTTTGATACGCAGCGTGATTGATGACCTCGCCATTTTTACCGTTTTTACAGAGGGGAGTTGCCATGGCTCTGGATACGTTGCCGCCCATTGGAATGGGTACCTATCGTCTAACGGGTGATACGGCACGGGATGCCGTTCGCAGTGCCTTGTCGCTGGGTTACCGCCACATCGACACGGCGCAGATGTACGACAATGAGTCCGAAGTCGGAGACGGCATCACCTCCAGCGGTATCCCGCGCCGTGACATCTTCCTGACCACCAAGATCTGGCACGACAGGCTGCATTACAGCGATTTGATGAACAGCCTCAAGGACAGCCTGCAGCGGTTGAAGACGGATCACGTCGATCTGTCCCTGATCCACTGGCCGTCTCCCGGTGACGAGGTGCCGATGGAGGAATACCTGGGTGCCCTGCGGGATGCCCAGCGCGAGGGCCTGACCCGATTCGTCGGCGTATCCAACTTCACCAATGCCCAGGTGGACAATGCCCGGGTGATTCTGGGGGACACCCCGATCCTGACCAATCAGGTGGAAGTGCACCCCTTCCTGGCCAATCGCAAGGTGGTCAGCCATCTCCAGGAACTGGGCATCAAGGTGACGGGTTACATGCCGCTGGCCGTGGGCCGGGTCATGGACGATGAAACGCTGGTGGACATCGCCCGCCGACACAACGCCACACCGGCCCAGGTGGCTATCGCCTGGGTGGTTTCCCAGGGGATCGTGCCGATTCCTTCCTCCACGCGCCCGGATCACCAGAAGGCCAACCTGGAGGCTCTGGGCATTGAGCTGTCGATCGACGAAATCGATGCCATCGACAAGCTGGACCGCAACGAGCGCATTGCCAATCCGGGCTTCGCCCCGGACTGGGACTGATCAGCGTTTTGGCCGGGGGCGTTTTCGAGTCCCCGGCCACAGCCCCCACAAAGCCACACCCAGCCCGACTGCCGGCGGCACCAGCGTCGCCCGCAGCTCCAGTGCCCACTGCGTCAGACCGCTGAACAGCAACCACAGCACGGGCACCACCAACAGCACACAACGGGGCTTCCAGGGCACCGTCAGCAACGCCAGCACGGTCAACAGTGCCGTCGCATCCGGAGTCAGTCCGGGCCAGCCCATGGCTTCAACCGTTCCCGCGCTGACAGCGCTGGCCATCGACAGGGCCATCACCATCGCGCTCCCGATCAGCCCGATCCCCAGCGGCACCCGGGCCGGCGTGACCCGCCAGGCCAGCACCGCCAGCAGGATCGCTTCGGCGAGAAACGCCCAGAGCGTATACGCCATGCCCCAGTGGATGGGCTCGTAATAGCGCTGCAGGAAAAGCAGCGCCGTGAGTATCCAGCCCACACCCAGCACCGACAGCGCCAGGCGACGAGCTCGTCCCTGGGGCAACGACAGCAGACCAGCCAGCGCCAGCAGGGCAACCGGGAACAACAACTGCCAGGGCCAGAAGGCTTCGTTGAGCCGCATGAACAGGCGCAGGTAAACCTCAGGCGTGAACATCAAAAAATCGCGCAGGGCGTAATCCATAAACTACCCGAGTTCGTCGATCATGCGGCGACGCAGGGCCGGATCCGGCAGGGCCCCGTAGAGCGCGCCCATGTTTTCCTGCATGTGATCCACCCGTGTGGTGGCCGGAATGGCGCAGGTCACGGCCGGATGCGAAATGATGAATTTGAGGAAGTACTCCGCCCAGTTCGTCACGCCCGCCTCGCCGGCCCAGTCGGGCAACGGCCGGGATGCAAACCGGTCAAACAGGCGCCCGCCCTGGAAAGGTCGGTTGACGATAACGGCGATGCCCTTGTCCTGCGCCAGCGGCAACAGGCGCGCCTCCGCTTCCCGGTCCAGGACGTTGTAGGTCAGCTGGACGAAGTCCAGCGGCTCCCGTTTCATCAGCTGCTCCAGATCGTCGTGACGACGACCGTGGGAGGTAGTGACGCCGAGGTAGCGAACCTGTCCCTCGGCCTTCATCGCCCTGAGCGTCGGCAGATGACCGTCCAGCCCCAGCAGGTTGTGGACCTGGAGCAGGTCGAACTGGTCGATGCCCCAGAGTTCGCGGGAATGGGCCGCCTCCCCGCGGGTGGCGCCTTCGTCGCTGGTCCAGATCTTGGTGGCGGCGAAGACCGTCCCTTCGCGTTGGAGACGTTCCAGCAACCGGCCCATGACCGCTTCGGCGGAGCCATACATGGGGGACGAGTCCACCAGGGTGCCGCCCTCGCGGAAGAAGCGCTCGAGGACGTCGGCTCGCTGGTCCAGTAAACCCGGATCGGAGCCGACGTTGAAGGTGCGCCAGGTGCCCATGCCAATCGCCGGCAATCGTTCACCCGTCGACGGGATCGGGCGCCGGATCGGCGCGGACTGTGCCGCCAGCAAGGGCGCATGGGACAGCATGGCCAGGGCGGTGAGACCGCCCAGGAAGCGGCGACGGCTGAACGGGATCGTCATGGCGCATCCTCCTGTTTACCGGCCGCAACGCAATGCAGCCGGTGTGTCTGTCAAAGGAGATTGTACGCCTGCAGCGTCCATCAGTTCATGAGCGCTTCACCGCGTAACGGCGATCCAGGTAACGCAGGATGTCGGCGGATTCGAACAGCCCCTCACCGGTATTGGGGTCTTCGAGATACGGGACCTGGACCCGCTGATGATGGCCGAAGAAGGCCTCCCGCTTGCCCCCGGGCAAGGGAGTGTAGGGCCCCGGTTTGATACGCTGCACGGCCGGCCCGATCTCGGTCCAGTGCTCTTTGGCCAGGTTGTGCAGGCGATACGGGATCTCCAGTTCACACAGGCGCTCGCGCACCGGACGTGAATAGGGACTGCCCTCGAAACTCCACAACGACAGCGATTTTTCCGGACATTGTGACGCCTGCACCCGCGTGCCCCGCAGTCCCCGGACGGCACTGGCCAGGCTGCCCAATACCGGCTGATAGGGACGGGACCGGTAGTACGCGGGCACGGCGCGTTGGCCATAGGTCTGGAACAGGTACTCGACGATATCGGTGGATTCGTACATGACGGTGCCCGTGTTGTCGTCCACCAGCAGCGGGAACAGCTGCTTTCCGCCGATCCGCTCGGCTTCCGGCCGGAAGCGCCGACCGCCTTTCGGGCAGGGGCGAATGTCCACATCCAGCTGCAGCGCGGACAGGGCTTCCCGAACCCGGCGGCAGAAGGGGCAGCCTTCCATGTCGTAAAGTACCAGCGGCAAAGCCGGCTGCTCTGCCTGACGGACCACCATGCAACCACGCCAGGCGGTCAGCGTGGAGGTCAGTGCCGATCCGAGAATATCGAGATGAAAAGTCAGTGGATTCCCCATGGGTCCGGTCCTTTGTCGTCTTCACATCAGGCAACGCCTCGCGAGATGCTGCCGATTGCCATGAATGACCACGATTTCAACACATTACATTCTGACTGCCGTTGGCTGGATCGCCTGCTGTTTCTCGCCATCCCTGCCGTAGCCTTTACAAGTCACAACAATTTCGAGCTAAAAGATGCATTTACTGGCCAGATTTAACGTTATGTATAAAAATCAGTCATAGGCGAAGCCGTGCATTCTGGGCTATTTTATGGGCGAGTCTGGGAAAAACAGTGCTGAACAAACTGTCCTCCCCGCAGTGTCTCGATAATCGCTCTTTTGCGCTGATACTCGACATTTTCTAGAGGGTGAACATCATGCCATCCACAACCGCTTTCCTTCGGAAAAGTGGTCGGGGTCGCCCCCTGTCTCTCGCACTGACACTGCTTGCCGGACTGTCGGCCGGTACCGCCGTGGCCGACGGTCCCAGGCTCTCGCCCTGGTCGGAAAACATCGTGGATGCCACGGTGCGCGCCATGGACAGCAAGCAGGCCATGAGTGTGGCCGCCGTGCCGCTGAACGGTCCGGGTCTGCCCCAGTACATCAATGCGGACGAGCCGATGAGTCCCGGCTCGATCATGAAATTGGTGACCACCTACGGTGCTCTGGAAATCCTCGGGCCGACCTACCGCTGGGAAACCCGCTTTTCCACCGACGGCCAACTGGTGGGCCACACCCTGCAGGGTAATCTCTATGTGACGCTGTCCGGCGACCCGCATCTGGGCATGGAGCGGCTGTGGACCGCCTTTTCCGAACTGCGCGGCATGGGCATCGACACCATCGACGGGGATCTGGTGCTGGACGGCACGGTGTTCAACCTGCCCAACGGCCTGCCCGAATTCGATGACAACGGCGACAACGACTACGCGCCGTTCCTGGTACAGCCCTCGCCCTACCTGACCAATTTCAACCTGACGCATTTCCAGGTGCGGGCCGACGAACGGGGCACGACGGCCTGGGCCACCCCGGCGCTGAACGCCATCATCATCGACAACGACGTCACTGCCCTGCCCGCCGGTCGCTGTCCGTCGCATCACCATTTCGACTGGACGCCGACGTTCCATGACGACGGTACGATTACCGTGCGGGTGACCGGCAAGTTGCCGGAGGGCTGCCGAACCACCAAATACTATTCCCTGATGCCGGCCCCGGACTACACCGCGGCCACCATTCAGACCGTGTGGGCCCGGATGGGCGGCCTCATGACCGGCCGCTGGCGCACCGGTGAAACGCCGGACGACACCCGGTTGCTGATGACGTCCGACTCGCCGGACCTGGTCACGACGGTGCGCGATATCAACAAGTGGAGCAACAATGTGATGGCCCGCCAGTTGCTGCTGGCCATCGGCGCTGAAAACCGGTTACCCACCGATGCGGATGACCGTGAGGCGGGGATTCGCAAGGTAAAATCCTGGCTAGCCAGTAAAGGCGTGGACACCGAAGGCCTGGTGATCGACAACGGTTCCGGCCTGTCCCGGGCCAGCCGCATCAGTGCCCGCCAGGGTGCGCAGATCCTGCAGGCTGCCTGGAAGAGCCCCTATGCCGCCGACCTGATGTCCTCCATGCCGCTGATCGCGATGGACGGCACCATGCATCGTCGTCTGCGCAACACCGGCATGGCCGGTCTGGGGCGGATCAAGACGGGGTATCTGGAAAACGTCCGGTCGATCGCCGGCTTCACGCGGGACACCAACGACACAACCTGGGCCGTGGTGGGTCTGGTGAATCATGCACCAGCGTGGAACGGTCAGGCGCTGCTGGATAAGGTACTTTACTCGCTCTACCTGCAGCCGCCGGTGGAAACCGCTTTCTCCAAAGCCCCGACGAAGGCATCGACGGAGGTTCGCTGAGGCGAATCTCCGGTTTGTTTATTCTTCGGGACTTTATTCGTGCCAGGAAGCAAATGGGCACCCTTGCCTTCGCTGGAATTGACGGCCATCCGTGGCCGCAATTCCGACCGGCACGTCCTTGTGCCTTCTTCGGCAAGGGTCCCCATTCGCTTCCCGATCAAATCACGAGTTAACGCCTCCTTCGAGTCCGGGCCATCCGGTCCGTCTTAAACGGTCAGATAACCGCCATCCACATTGATGGCCGTACCCGTGGTGTAGGTGGACGCATCGGACACCAGGTACAGCACGGTACCGGCCATTTCGTCCGGATTCGCCATGCGGTTCATGGGGATGTGCATCAGCGCCTGCTTCTTGATGGCGTCGTTGGTGGTCAGGGCACTGGCGAACTTGGTGTCGGTCAGGCCCGGCAACAGCGCGTTGACGCGGATGTTCTGCTGGCCCAGTTCTTTCGCATACGCCTTGGTCATGGAGATGACGGCGGCCTTGGTGATGGAGTAGATGCCCTGGAAATGCCCGGGCGCCACGCCGTTCACGGAGGCCACGTTGACGATGGCGCCGCCGCCCTTCTCTTTCATCAATTTGGCCGCTTCGGCACACATGAAGAAATAGCCGCGGATGTTCACGTCGACGGTTTTCTGGAACGCCGCGAGTTCGGTGGTTTCGATCGGGCCGAAATGGGGGTTGGTGGCGGCGTTGTTGACCAGGATATCCAGCTTGCCGTGGGTCTCGCGGATGTGGGCCCAGAGGCCTTCGATCTGCTCCATCTCGCCAATGTGACAGGCGTAGGCTTCCGCCTTGCCGCCGTTGTCACGGATGCTGCCGGCGACGGCCTCGCAGCCCTCCAGCTTGCGGCTGCTGACGATTACGTGGGCGCCGTTGTCCGCCAGCAGGCGGGCGATGCTCTCACCGATACCACGACTGGCGCCGGTCACCAGCGCGGTCTTGCCGGACAGGTCAAACAGGTTGTTCTGACTCATAGGATCTCCCGTTAAATACAGACAGGAAGCGCGCCGCACTCAGCGGAACGTCACCAGTTCCGGTGCGGCGTCTTCGAGATGGGCGTAGTTATTGAAAACAGCCAGGTTGCGACGCTGGCCGGAAAACAGGATGCGGGTGACGCTGGTGTTGGCGATGACTTCGTTCAGGCCCAGCGCCCGGCGATCGTCCAGGCCCAGCAGCGACTGCACCACGACCGATATCGGACCACCGGAGCTGGCCACCAGCACGTCGCCACCGCCGGCATTGGCGATGGCTTCATCCAGAGCGGCGCAGACCCGGGTCTGGAAGTTTTCCCAGGTCTCCGAGTAATCGCCTGGAAACTCGCCGCTCACCCAGCGCTGACACGCCTCGACAAAAGCCATCTGGAAGGCCTTGGCCGGCTTGGGGTGTTGCGCCAGGTCGCGCGCCATCGCTTCGCGGTCGGCCCACTCCGGCTTGAGGGCATGCACCACCGCCTCATGGTCAAACTCGTTGAAACCGGCATTCATCTGCAGGGCTGGCAGCGGCTGGCCATAGCCTTCAGTGATTGCGGCGACGGTTTCCTGGTGGCGTTGCAGATCGCCGCTGAACACGGCGGTGGGCGTCACTTTGTCCGCCAGCCAGCGTCCCAGCACCCGGCCCTGCTCCCAGCCGGTCTTGGACAGCTGATCATAGTTGGCTTTGCCGAAACTGGCCTGGCCGTGACGGATCAGGTAGAGCGTTGCCATTACAGGTCACTCGCCTCGATCAGCCGCTGACAGCGCTTCTCCAGATAGTTCGCCGCATGGCCGAACATCGCGAAGCGTTTGTCCTGGGTCTGACCGTGGTAGAAGCGGTAGTAGATCTGCTGGATGATCACGGCGAGGCGGAACAGGCCGTAGATCTCGTAGAAATCGAAGCGGTCAGCCCGGTAGCCCGAGCGGTCCATGTAGTACTCGACCACTTCGTCACGGGTCAGCATCCCCGGTCGGTGCGTGGGCTGACGTCTCAGTATCTGGAAAGTCTGTTCGTCGTCCGCCTGGATCCAGTAGGCCAGGCTGTTGCCCAGATCCATCAGCGGATCGCCGATGGTGGCCATTTCCCAGTCCAGCACGCCGGTCACTTCGAACGGGTTGTCCGGGTTGAGCACCACGTTATCGAAGCGGAAATCGTTGTGGATGATGCACTGGGCGATGTCGTCCGGCATCTTGTCGTCGAGCCAGCTCATCACCGCTTCGAAGTCGCCCACATCCTCGGTGCGCGCCTTGCGGAAGCGGTTGCTCCAGCCGCCGATCTGGCGCTGCACGTAGCCCGGGCCCTTGCCCAGCTTGTCCAGCCCGGTGGCGACCGGATCCACGGTATGCAGGTCCACGAGCTTGTCGATCACACTGTGGCACAAGCGCCGGGTATCCTCGGCGGACAGGTCGAAGTCCTTGGGGAAATCCTGGCGCAGGATGATGCCCTTGAACCGCTCCATCACATAGAAGTCGCAGCCCAGTACGTCGTGATCGTCGCAGATGGCGATGATCTCCGGCACGTACGGATAGACCGGCTTGAGGGCCTTCATGACCCGCGCTTCCCGCAGCATGTCGTGGGCCGACCTGGCGATGTGGCCGAACGGCGGGCGACGCAGGACAAAGGAGCGATCGCCGTAGTCCACCTGGTAGGTCAGGTTCGACGCACCGCCCGGATACTGACGGATAGACGGCTCGCCGGTCAGTTCCGGCAGCGCCTGCTTCATGAACCGGTCGACCGCCTGCGCGTCGAGTTCTTCGCCTTCGCGGATATCAACCGCCTGATCAATCTGTGTCATAAATCGGTTGTCCTCCCGAACGGAGTCGTTCGTTTAGGCGTTGCCGCCAAACTTGTTCATCCAGCGCTTGCTTTCCTGGTGCATCAGCCAGTCGAAAGCCCAGGGTGCGTGGCGCTTGAGGATCCACATGCGGCGTTCCTTCACGTGCGGGAGCACCCAGAAGTCGCCGTTGGATTCGGCCCGGTAGATGTCTTCCGCCACGTCGTCCGCGGTGACGCCGGAACGCTTCATCAGCTTCTTGACGTTGGTATCCATGCCCGGCTTTTCCGAACGCATGGAGTCGGTCAGGTTGGTCGGGAAGAACGCCGGGCACACGCAGCTCACGCGAATGCCGTCGTCCCGCAGTTCCATGCTCAACGTTTCGGACAGCGCGATCACGCCGGCCTTTGAGACGTTGTAGCTGCTCATCAGCGGCGCCAGCATCAGTCCGGCCATGGAGGCGATGTTAATAAAGGCGCCCTGCTGCTGTTTCTTGAACAGCGGCGTAAACGCCTTGCAGCCACGGACCACGCCCATCACGTTGATGTCCAGGATCCACTCCCAGTCGGTCAGCGTCGTCCCCTCGATGCTGCCACTGGAAGCCACCCCGGCGTTGTTGACGACGACATCGACGCCGCCCCACTGCTTTTCCAACTGGTCCCGGACCTGCTCCAGATCGGCAATCCGGCGCACGTCGCAGGTGACGAACCGGCCTTCACCGCCGGCCTGGCGGATTTCCTCTTCAACCAGGGCGCCCTGCTCGGGATTGATGTCGCCGATACACACACGGGCGCCCTCGCGGGCATATCGCAAGGCAATGGCACGCCCGAGACCGCTGGCTCCGCCGGTGATAAAAACGCGTTTTGTCATGCTGGTGTCCTGTTGTTTTGCTGAAGCACGGAAAGGCCCCGGTCCATCCTCATGGCCGGGGCTTCTTGTGATTCCGGGGCGCTTCAGGCGTATTTTTTGAGTTCCAGTTTGGCCACCGTACCACGGTGAACTTCATCCGGCCCGTCCGCCAGGCGCAGTACCCGGGCGTAGGCGAAGAGCTGCGTCAGCGGGAAATCGTCGTCGCTGACACCGGCGCCGCCATGGATCTGGATCGCATTGTCGACGATGGTCTGCAGCATCTGCGGGATCACCGCCTTGATCATGGCCACTTCACTCAGCGCGCCCATGATGCCTTTGGTATCCAGCAACCACGCGCACTTGAGGGTCAGCAATCGCGCCTGTTCAATCGACATGCGGGCGTTGGCGATGATGTCCGGGTTGCCGCCGAGCTTAGCCAGTGGTTTGCCAAAGGCTTCCCGGCTCATGGCGCGCTTGATCAACAGCTCGAGCGTGCGCTCCGCGGCGCCGATGGCGCGCATGCAGTGATGCACCCGGCCCGGCCCCAATCGGCCCTGTGCAATCTCAAAACCGCGACCGGGCCCGACGAGAATGGCGCTCTTGGGCAGACGGACGTTGTCGAAACTGACCTCACCGTGGCCGTAGGGCTCGTCGTAGGCGCCGAACACCGGCAGCATGCGCTCGACTTTGACGCCCGGGGTGTTCTTCGGCACCAGGACCATGGAGTGCTGGCGATGCTTGGGCGCTTCCGGATCGGTCAGCCCCATGAAGATGATCATTTCGCACTTCGGGTGGCCAATGCCGGTGCTCCACCATTTGCGGCCGTTGAGGACCACGTCGTCGCCTTCCACAACCGCCGTCGCCGACATGTTGGTGGCATCGGACGACGCCACGGCCGGCTCAGTCATACAGAAGGCCGAGCGGATCTCGCCGCTGAGCAGACGCGGCAGCCACTCGGCTTTCTGCTCGTCGGAGCCGTAATGGATCAACACTTCCATATTGCCGGTATCCGGCGCGTTGCAGTTGAAGATCTCCGGGGCGATAAAGCTTTTGCCGGTTTCTTCGGCGATCAGGGCGTAGTCGGAGTTGAGCAGGCCACAACCGTGCTCCTCGTCCGGGAAGAACAGATTCCACAGGCCCTGTTCGCGAGCCTTGGCTTTCAGCTCGGCGATAACCGGCAGCTCCACCCAGCGGTTGTCGAGCCCGGCCATCTCGGCGTAGTAGTCCGCCTCAACGGGCTGGATCTCATCGCGGATGAACGCCTTGACGCGTTTCAGGTAATCCTGACCTTTTTCTGAAGGGGTAAAGTCCATAGCAATCACTCCCGGAGCAACACGTGATCATCAGGGGAAACCCGCCCAACGGGCCTCCCGGAACCACCGGACCCGTTGCGTGCCCAGTCGTTCTCCTCAAGCGTAGCCGCAGTCTACTTTTGGGCCAGCGCATTAGACCACTGAATTATTCTTATCATTTATTATAAAGTAGACTTATATCCTTACCGATTTCGGGAGCCGACCGATGAACCGCCTCGACCTGAACTTGCTCCACGTGTTCGACACGATTTTCCGGGAGGGCAGCCTGACCCGCGCCGCCCGTGCCCTGCACCTGACCCAGCCGGCGGTCAGCCATTCCCTGTCACGCCTGCGGGATCATTTCAACGACCCACTGTTTACCCGTCAGGGCAACCAGATGGTCCCCACGCCACTGGCCCGGCGCTTTGCCGAAACCATGCGCCCGGGACTGACCCAGATCCAGAGCGCCGTGAACCAGTTTCATGCTTTCGATCCCGCGCGCCAGCACAAGACGTTTTCCCTGGGGTTGCGGGATATCCTGGAATCCACTTTCCTGCCGCAACTGATGCAGAACCTGACGAGCTATCCGGAAATCGAGGTGGTCAGCCAGCGCATCGCGCGTCGTGAGATGGAAACGCAGCTGGCCTCGGGCAAGCTGGATTTTGCCGTGGATGTGCTGCTGCCGGTGAGCAATCAGACGTCACATGAGCTGCTGCGTAAAGACCGACTGGTGGTCATCGCCGGCAAACACTATCCCGGCATCGAGGAGGGGCTGTCGTTGGATCAATACCTGGCCGCGCGTCATGTGCTGGTGTCGTCACGAACCGAAGGGCCGGGAATTGAGGATTTTGAACTTTCCCGCCAGGGCGTGCATCGGCGCATCGCCCTGCGCTGCCAGCACTACTACGCCGCCTGCCGGGTGGCGGAAAACACCGACCTGCTGGTCACCATGCCGGAAACCTACGCCCGCATGATTGAGCAACAGGCCAACGTTCGCGTGCTGCCACTGCCGACCGACATGCCGGCGCTTAACGTGCATCTATACTGGCATGCGGCTTACGAGAAGGAACCGGCGCTGCTGTGGTTCCGCGAACAGCTGCACCAGGTGGCCTCAAACCGCCCCGACCAGCCATAGCAGGACAAAGAAACCGCTGGCCGCCAACGCCAGACTGACCGCCACGACCAAAAAGCCCCAACCGACGGCGGCGCCGTCGGACACGGCAACATCATGGGCCCGCGCTGTTCTGTAAAACGCCCAGGGGCCGAGGACGAAGGCCCCGAACACCATGATCACCAGCCCCACGGCCACACCGGCGAATGTCCAGGTGGCCAGTACGGTGCTGCGATCGGCCAGCTCCGCTTCCACTCCGTGACGACGCAGGAAATAGCGGGAGAACAGCCAGATCAGGCCATAGAGTGCGGCGACCAGAACGATGCCGACGATCACGACAACAGCGCGATAAATCATGCAGAACAGAACCTTACTGTGTTGAGGCGCACCAGATTAGTCCGGAAAGTGGGGCTCCGGCAAACTTTCGAAGCCGGGCCGGGCAAACAGGTAGCCCTGGAACAGCTCGATGCCAAGCGACCTCAGCCACCGGTACTCCGCTTCGGTTTCCACGCCTTCGGCAATGGTGCGCCCGCCCAGCCGCTGCATCATGGTCTCGATGCCCGCCACGATGGCCTGTTTGTTGGGTTCGTTGTCGATGTTGCGGATCAGCCCCATGTCCAGCTTGAGCAGGTCCGGTGGGCTGGCCATCAGCAGATCGTAACGCGGATAACCGGCGCCGAAATCATCCAGCGCGGTCTGGAAACCCATGCCCTGGTAGCTGCGGATGATGTCGGCCAGATGGTCTGCGGACGTCATCGCTTCATTTTCGACCACCTCGAAGATGATGTTGCGCGTATCAAATCGATAGGTCTGCGCCGCCGCCAGAGTCGTGCGTATGCAGTATTCCGCCTGATAGACCGCGTTGGGCATGAAATTAATGCTGAGCCGCGCGGACATTCCCAATCGCGATGCCAGCTTGACCGCCTTCACCCGGCAGATCTGGTCAAAGGCATAGCGGTTGCGCTCATTGACCCGCGCCAGCACCTCACCGGCCCCTTCGCCGGATGCACCGCGCACCAGTGCCTCGTAGGCGTAGACGGAGTGATCGCGCATATCGATGATCGGCTGAAACGCAAAACTGATCTCAAAATCGAGACCCTCGCCACAGGCGCATTGCTCACAATGGGATTCGTCAAAGAGGACGGCTGGTTGATTCACTCGTTACTCCGGTTTCTGCTGTCTTTTACTCAACCTTGTCATGACTCTAGCATGCCCGAGGTTCATTGCGAGGGATGGCAGGACCGTTCTGTAACGCTACACTGAGGGCATCCAGCACGGACCGGGGGTCCGTGACCCACCATCCCGCAACCTGAAGGGAGTCCCGTATGACAGCCACCAAGCGGATCGCGGTTACACCTGGCGACGGCATCGGGCCGGAGGTCGTTGAACAGGCCGTTCGCTGTCTCGATGTCCTGCGTGAACGCTACCACCTTGATCTGGAATGGGAGACTTTCGACTGGCCGTCGCATCGCTGGCACCAGGCCCATGGTGAGATCATGCCGGCCAATGCGCTGGAACAGCTGCGGGACTTTGATGCGATCCTGCTGGGCGCGCTGGGCGACCCCGGCCCGATGACCGACCCGAACCGCTATCTGCTGCCGGACAGCATCTCTCTCGCGCCATTGCTGCAGATGCGCAAGGGCTTCGACCAGTGGGTCTGCGAGCGACCGGCCCGGCTCCTGCCCGGTGCCCGCCAATACCTGGCCGACGAACGGGCGCGGGATGTGGACATGCTGGTCATCCGCGAGAACAGCGAAGGGGAATACGTGGCCCAGGGCGGCCGGCTGCGGCCCGGCAGCGAGGATGAAGTGGCCACCCAGATGGAGGTGTTCACCCGCCGCGCGACGAACCGGATTATCCGCCACGGTTTCGAGCAGGCCCGATCACGCGCACGGGCGCGCCAGGAATCCGGCCAGACGCGGCAGTTCAAGACACTCGACGGGCGCACTTGCGAGAGCCAGGTCTGCATCATCACCAAGCGCAATGCCCTGCGTTACTGGGGGGATATGTACACGGAGGCGTTTGCGGAGATTGCCGCCGAATACCCGGATGTGGCGACCCATCACGAACTGGTGGACGCCGCCTGCATGAAGTTCGTGCAGTGCCCCTGGGCCTTTGATGTGGTGGTGGCGAGCAACCTGCAAGGGGATATCCTGACGGACCTCGCGGCGGTCCTGTCCGGCGGTATGGGCGTGGCCCCCTCCTGCAACCTGAACCCGGACGACCGCTCCATGCCGTCCATGTTCGAACCGACCCACGGCAGCGCGCCGGACATTGCCGGCCAGGGTCTGGCGGATCCGACCGCGATGCTGTTCACGGCGGCGCGTATGCTCACCTGGCTGGCCGAGGAATCAGGCCCGCTGGAGGAAGCAGCCGAAGCCCTTCATAATGCGGTCGCCGCCGACCTGGCTGAACACAGCGGTCAGCGGCGCAAGACCCGGGAGATCGGCGACGCGGTCATCGCGCGCCTGAGTTGACGGGTTGAGTGGTCCGGTGGTTACGCCGCTTACTTGGCGGCGTAACCCAGTTTCTTGTCGACGATGTTGAACAGGCTTTCCCCGGCGCGCCAACGATCGAAATTGTCCAGGAACTGCTCGGTCAACGCCCCTTTCCAACCGATAAAGTCCCCCGCCATATGTGCAGTGATCAACACGTTCTCGCGATCCCACAGGGGATGCTCCGGAGGCAGGGGCTCCTCTTCAAACACGTCCAGACCGGCCCCGGCGATCTCCCCGGCATCCAGAGCGGCGACCAGATCATCGGTTTTGACGATCGGTCCCCGGCCAATATTGATAAACCGTGCGGTCCGCTTCATGGCCTGGAAGGCCTTGCGATCAAACAACCCTTCGGTTTGCGGCGTCAGCGGTGCGGCCACCACCACGAAATCCGCCAGCCCCAGCTGCTCCATCAGGTCATCGTTGCCGTGGACCGCTTCGAAATCCGGGTCGCTGTCACGCGCAGTGCGGGCCGTGCCGTGCACCTTGAGACCAATCGCGCTGCACAGGCGGGCAATCTGACGGCCGATGGAACCCGCGCCGACAACCAGAACCCGCTGCCCCTGGGCCCGCTCGGTATCCCGGTGCTTCCACTGGTGAGCCTGCTGCAGTCGGATCGAGTGGGGGAAATCCTTGCAGTACATCAGGATCGAACACAGCACGTATTCCGCGATAGTACGGTCAAAAATGCCCTGGGCATTGGTCACGGTCACGTCGCTGTCGATCAGGGCCGGGAACATCAACGCATCCACACCGGCGCTGGTGGCGTGGATCCATTCCAGCTTGTCGGCCTCCGGCCAGGCGGCCTCGAAGGCCTCCGTCCGGAAGTCCGTCACCATCATCACCCGGGAACCCGGCAGGGCGTCCCGCAGCGTCGCCTCGTCCGAGGCAAAGCGCACTTCGGCCCGCTTGCGAACCGCGTCCATACCGGGCGGTTCCTGTTCTCCGGGAGCGGTCAGGACAGTCACAATCGGCTTGTCGGCTTGGGATGTCATGGGCGGCCTCGTCGTCGGTTTGGCATTCCTTTGAAAACACGCTGAACACCCTGAGTGTGTCGGGCCTCTTTGCCCCGGTCAACCTGACCCTGGCATTACACGAAAATACGCATGCTCAGGCCCTTGCCCCCCTTTCGGATAAAAACTAATCTGCGAAGGTAAGTCTTCGTTAAGGCGTAGCACACAGGCCGGGACACCGGCGTGACGCCGTTTCGGCAAAAGCAGGCCTGATCCACGGATCCGGGCTTTATTGTCCATCTTTTCCTACCTCTGCCAGGAGATGCTTATGGCCGATGGAGCAAAGCTCAATAAAGCCAGCGACACCGCACCGCGCAAGCTGAAGTACCGCAAGACCAAGGCCCGTTGGCATCCGTCGATGCAGGCCATCCCCGTGCCGGGCATCCGCCGCATGGTGAACATGGCGGCGAGCATGAAGGACGTTATCCACCTGTCGATCGGCCAGCCGGACCTGCCGACACCAAAGCACGTGGTGGATGCCTACATCGATGCCCTCAACGCTGGCCAGACCGGCTACACCATGGACGCCGGCCTGCCTGAGCTTCTGGTCGCTCTACGCGACTACTATGGCAAGCGCTATGACCGTAAGCTGACCCGCGACAACATTCTGGTGACCTCCGGCGCGACCGAGGCCATGTACCTGGCCCTCTCCGCAACCGCGGCACCGGGTCGCCAGTTCATCGTGACCGATCCGTCGTTCCTGCTTTACGCGCCACTGATCCGTATGAACGGCGGCGAGGTGAAGTTCATCCCGACCCGCATCGAAAACAACCACCAGCTCGATCCCGACGAGGTGATCGCTGCGATGGGGTCACGCACGTTTGCGGTGGTCCTGAACTCGCCGAACAATCCGACCGGCGCGGTGTATCCACGCAGCACCATCGAAACCATCGTGGAAGAATGTGCCTACCGGGGCATCCAGATTTTCAGTGACGAGGTCTACGACCACCTGATCCTGGACAACCAGGAATACGCCAGTGTGCTGCGCTGCAGCGTCGACCTGGACAACATCATGTGCATCAGCAGCTTCTCGAAGACCTACAGCATGGCCGGTCTGCGGGTGGGCTGGATCATCTCCAGCCAGGCGACCATCAAGTCCCTGCGGCGCTATCACATGTTCACCACCTCGGTGGCCAACACGCCGTCCCAGTTCGCCGGCGTCGCCGCGCTGACCGGCGACCAGCAATGCATCCGGGACATGGTGTCGATCTATCGGGAGCGGCGCGACCGTGTGGTGGAGTTGGTGGCGCAGACACCGCACATGACCGGCTATCATCCGGGCGGCGCCTTCTTCATCTTCCCGGACCTGCCGAAGCATGTGGACGGCTCGGATCTGGCCCTGAGGATGCTCAAGGAAACCGGGGTCTGTGTGGTGCCCGGTGATGCGTTCGGGGAGAACACGGCGAACGCCGTTCGTATCAGCTTCTCGGCGCCACTGGAAACGATCGAGGAAGCCTTCGACCGGATGATTCCGTGGATGGCCAAACAGCAATTCTGACACTCTCTGGAGAAAGCCGGCCCGGTGAACGGGTCGGCCTCAACCCTCGTGATACTTGAACCCGCCCACATCCAGTGCCCCTATTGCTGGGAAACCCTGGAAGTCAGTGTCGATCCGTCCGTCCCGGAACAGGACTACGTGGAGGACTGCCAGGTCTGCTGCCAGCCCATCCTGATCCACGTGCGTTTTGGTGAAGACGGCGAATTGAGCATCGACGCCGAAGCCGAAAACGACTGAACTCAATCGCTCCAGGCTCGACGCAGATCGTCGAAGTGCTCGATGACGTAGTCGGCTCGGTCGGCATAACCCGCATTCCGCGCGTTGCGATACAGGCCACCCGCCATGCCGGCCCGCCGCGCCGTGGTCAGGTCATCGACGAAGTCGCCGATGTAGGTCATGTGTTCCGGCGCCACACCGAAGGTGTCGGCAATCTGCAGCAGGCCGGCCGGATCCGGCTTTGGAGGCGCATCGTCCCGGGTCAGGATCAGATCGATGCCCAGTGAGATCGCCGCGTTGGTCGCCGCCACCGCTTCACGACTGTTTCGGGTCAGTACGGCAACCGGGATGGTCTGTCGGTGCAGGTGCCGCACCAGGGCTTCGGCACCCGGCATCCAGCTGGCGCTTTCGGCACCGGCCATTTCAAAGCGATGAATGATGGCGTGCGCCCGGGCGGCTTCCGCCTCCGACAGGGTCGCCATATGTTCCAGCAGACCAATCCCTTCGGGAAATCCCAGTTCCCGGCGGATCGCCCGGAAATCGAGCCCGGAATCCACCAGTGTGCCATCAAGATCAAATACCACGGCGTCGTAGCGCGCCACTGTCGTCGTCATGGTTGTGCCCATTGCTCCGGCTTGTGTCGACTCCCGGCATCCGGCAGGATGAAAGTTGCTGGCCACGGCCAGACATCCCTACCGAACTGAAACGGAGTCCCGTTCATGCCATTTTTCCAGCGTGCAGTCGGCCCTATCCTGGCCTTCGCTGCAGCCCTGACCCTGTCCGGTTGTGCTTCCCTGTCGCCCTATTCGGTGAGTGAAAATACGCTCGAAGGCTACCTTCAGAATGCCGTCGCCGATTTTGACCGGCAACAGCTCAAGGCGGGGTCGCCACTGAGCGTATCACTGGACCAGGCGGATATCACGCTGGGGCCGGACGGCCGCGAAGTGGCGGTGCTGGATATCGCCGGCCAGGTGGCCGTCAATGCCTTCATGACCAAACTGCCGGTCGACCTGAAGCTCAAGGTGGAAGGCGCGCCGGTCTATGACCGGGAGGAACGGGCCGTCTACATCCGCCGGCTGAAGCTGCTGGACAGCAGCATCGACTCCCAGTTTTTCAAGGGTGACCTGAAACCGGTGACGGACAACGTCATGCGCCTGGTCGCCCAATGGCTGGAGACGGTGCCGGTCTATCGACTGGATGAGAACAGCTTCGCCGAGCGCATGATCGGCATGGCGCCGGTGGACGTGAAGGTGGTGCCCGGCAAGTTGGTGCTGGTGCCGGCGGAATGATCCCCGACGGCATTACCCTGGCCGACCTACTCCTCGCCAACCTGTTCCTGCTGGCTGGCGCCTGTCTCCAGGGCGTCGCCGGCTACGGTATCGGCACGCTGTCAGCGCCCCTGCTCTTCCTGTTGAGCCCCCTGTTCGTGCCCGGTCCGCTGGTGGTCAACGCCGTGGTGCTGGCCATTCTCCTGCTGCTGCGCAATCGCGCCAGCATCCGTTTCCGGGAGGTCCGCTATGCCATTGGCGGCAGCATTGTCGGCACGACCCTGGCGGGACTGACGCTGGCTGTGATCACCGGTGCGGCCTTCGATCTGATGTTTGGCGCATTGATTCTGTTCGGTGTTCTGCTCAGCGTGGCCGGGCTCCGCCCGGCCCTGAATCCTCGTAACAGCGTCATCGCCGGAGCCGCAAGCGGTTACATGGGCACCGTCGTGGCCGTGGGTGGCCCGCCGATTGCCATGATCTACCAGAACGAGAAAGGCCCGCTGGTGCGGGCCAATATGTCGGCGTTCTTCCTGTTTACCAGCTGTGCCAGCATCGTCGCACTGTTCTTTGCCGGGCGACTGGGTTTGCTGGAAATGAAGCTGTTCTTATTTACCCTGCCCGGCGTCGTGACCGGCTTCCTGCTGTCGGCCACCCTGGTCCGGCGCCTGCCGTTCTCCGCGATGCGGCCCCTGATTTTGGGGATTGCAGCGGTGGCTGGCGTCGGCGCCCTGATTCGCGGCTTAACCGGCAGCTGAGGCCTTGTAGGTGGCCGCACTCATCTCTTTCTGCAGTGGCAGCAGATCGAATACCCGCTGGGGATTGCTGGGATCGACCAGCGTCGTCGGCGTCAGATAGACCCGCGGCGTCTTGTACAGCAGCTTGATCGCCTGCCAGTGGGTCGGCGCAACGTAGCGCTCCGGATAATGCGTCTCCAGCCATTCGCGCAGGCGCGGTGCCTTGTTGGAGGACATCTTCGGGAAGAAGTGGTGCTCCACGTGATGACTGAAGCGGTAGTGCAGCCGGTCCAGGATCGGGTTGGTGCGCAGGCTCATGGAATTATCCAGCGGATTGTTGGTCTCGGTCTGCGGCCGCAGGAAGTGATTGGTCAGGATATAACCCTGCCCCAGCGCGTTGGCCACCATGAACGGAATCACCACGGTGAAGATCGCCAGCGGTCCTGAGACCACCGCCAAGGCCAGCCAGGCCGCAACGCACGCGAACGACTGGATGATCGCCCGACGCCGGTTGAAACCCTTGAACTGTTTACGACGTTTCGCCTGCAGCCACAGTACGATCTGCGCATGCATGGTGAAGGAATAGGTCAGGAACAGCAGGCTGTACCAGGTGCCGGATCCCGGCGCCAGCTTCGGAAACTTGCGCTGCTTGGGATCCGCCTTGTAGCGCCTTATGGTGCCGAAACTGTCCGGATCCGTATCGCCCATGTTGGTATGGGCGTGATGGATCGAGTTATGCCACTTGCGCCAGAACTCCGGCGGGGCGACCAGCGGCCCGAAACCCAGCCAGCCAAAGAAATTCTGCCAGCGGCGACTCATGCCGAGTGCACCGTGCAACACCTCATGCGCCAGCAACGCCTGGCAGCCGATGGTATGGCCCAGTACCAGCGCCAGCCCCAGGTTGGCATACCAGGGCAGTCCGGCCATCAGGATCGTCAGCACGCAGCCCCAGATCACCAGTTGTAAAGGCAGGAACCAGATCACCCGCCAGCTCTGGGTCTGGAAGGTATCGGCCGGCAGATCGCGGCGCATCTGGTCGCGCAGCGCACGTTCGTCCTGTTCGCCAAAGGTCTGGCCAGGTATGGATTCAGGTTTTACAGCCGCATTCACGGGAGCACCTCTGCATTTCAGCGTACATGTGTGCGCTGAATTTACCGAAGGCGTCAGACCTTGGCAATAGCCTGCGGATTATTTTTTGACCATATTCGGTCATTACTGATCCATATCAATAAATTAGATGACAACGATATGACAGGAATAAAAACAGGAAAAAGTACAGGCGTACGTTAAACATGAAATCCCAGGGGCGGGACTACCAGTCAGGCTTCGGCGGCGCCTCAATGGCGACCAAATCATACGCCGGGAGCCTGGAACCAATGGAGCTCTTTACGACCCCCTCAGCGACTGGCAGGCAACGCGAATATTTGAAGCAACTGGAGTATGTAGCAGATGCTTCAGCTTCTGAGGCGCCGAAGGCGCCTGGTAAAGGCTTTGAATTGGCCTGCTTGGCATTGCAACCAACGTTTCCGGTCGTCGTCGGAAGCCAGGCAGCCCTTCAGGCTGCTCCGAAGCTGAAGCATCGGCTACATGCCCGAGTTGCCTTATGCTTCATAACAAGTCAGCACCCACATCGGGATAGGGGGGAGCCTTCTGGCTCCGCCCCTCCCACACCACCCGGCAAGCGGGTCCGCACCGGGCGGTTCGAGAAGTTGAGGTTTACGAGAGACGCGGCACGCCTAACCGGTCGA
>NZ_RHGZ01000018.1:0-102866 GCF_003789045.1 Marinobacter sp. R17
CCACTTCGACCGGTTAGGCGTGCCGCGTCTCTCGTAAACCTCAACTTCTCGAACCGCCCGGTGCGGACCCGCTTGCCGGGTGGTGTGGGAGGGGCGGAGCCAGAAGGCTCCCCCCTATCCCGATGTGTCTGGCGATTGGTCGGCGCCGAAAGAGAGGGCAGCCTTGCAGGCTGCTCCGAAGCTAATGCGTCGGCGACATTCTGCGTTAACCCCGAGCGTGTAGCCGATGCTTCAGCTTCTGAGGCGCCGCCAGGTGCCCACGTAACCGTATGGAACGTCGAGTTAGTGATCTGGGTCCTTCGAACTTACGGCAATCTCCCCCGCCGCGGCTTCTTTCAAGAAGCTTTCAACCGCATCCCGATACGCCGGAATCACAAACGTCGACGCATGGGGCGTGTCCGTCTGCAGGAACTGCTTGGGCTCTCTGGCAGCGGTGTAGAGGGCTGTGCCGTTGTGGAAGGGGATAATCCCGTCGCGGATGCTGTGAATCACCATCAGCGGCACCGGGCTGATCTCGGCGATGTGGTCGACGCCCTCGTAGTCGTCCGGGATGGTCCAGCTCAGCGGGATCTGGAACGGCCAGGTGAGCCAGAAGCTGTCCAGTTTTTCCCGGGTGATGGCGCGGAAGCCGGCGAACGTGCTGTCCAGCACCACGGCCGTCAGTGGCGGTTGCTCCTGGCGCCGGGTCCATTCGGCGGCCAGCATCAACCCCAATCCGCCGCCCAGGCTCTGGCCCAGCAGATAATACGGGCCGCTGTCCGGCTGCTGGACGAGCCAGCGAAAACCGGCCTCGGTGTCCGCCAGGGCGCCTTCGATATCCGGATCACCAGTCGACTCGCCAAAGCCGCGATAGTCGATCATGAAGACGTTATAGCCTTCCCGGGGCAGCCAGGCGACGTTGAGGATATGGCTGCTCATGTTCTGGGCGTTGCCGTGCAGGTAGTAGACCGTGCCGTGATCCTCACCTTCTGCGGGCAGCCACCAGCCGTGCAGGTGTTCACCGTCGACGGTATCCAGATAGACATCCCGGTAGTCCAGGTCAAGCCGGTCCGGGGTGATGTAGACCGTGCTGTCCGGGTAGAAGAACAGGCTCGAACAACCGCCCAGCGACAGCAGCGTTAGCGACAGGCAAAGGCTCAGAAGTAGGCGTTGATTCCGATCTGCCATGTGGTGTCATACCTTTCGAAATGGTGTTTGCGTTCCCAGCCGGCGCTCAAGCCGATGTTGCGCTCCAGGTGCCAGCCGAGGCTGGCGTAGGCAATGTCTTCCCGGTCGCCGTCGCCGATCAGCCAGGCCTTGCTTTTGACGCCGCCGGTCACGCTGACCCGATGCCCCTGGTACAGCCAGCCCAGATCGGCTCCGGGCGCCAGGTCGTAGCCCTTGTCCAGGTCGTCGTCGATTTCCAGGTCGCCGGTCCCCATGGCGTAGATCTGGCTTTGATCGGACGTGGCCCAGCCGAAGCCGGCACCGCCGTCGAGGTAAGGGGCGAGCACCCGGTTGCCGGATTCGATGTCGGTCCGCCGGGCACCGAAGCCTACCTGCCAGGACAGGGGAGTGAAAAAGCGGTCGCGCACGGACAGGGAGCGGATTTCCACGCCGATCAATTTCTCCAGCTGCAACTCGTCTTTATCCGTGTAATAGCGGGTATCCAGGCGCAGGAACTGCAGCTGGGCACCCTGACGATAGCCTTCGGGCGGATCGAGGATGTCGTGGTAGGCCGGGCGCAGGGTCAGCTGGACGAAGTTGCGGTCGCCCTGGCGACCGCCGGCGACGCTGGCGCGAAAGGTGTCGTGGCCCTGGTCGTCGCGCACCGCTGGTTCCGGCGGCTGTTTCAGCGGTTCGGCATCGTCGATTTGGCTGCGTGCCTTGAGCAGGTCGTAGGACAGCGGGGCTGCCCTGTCGCGGGGCCACTCTTCCTCATGGGCTTCGTAGCGGACGTAATCGTAGGTGGCGTCGAGCACGTGCGCCCGATCTTCATCCGGCAGGGCCTGAACCTCCGGGCTGTCCACCGTGCGGGATCCCTCGGCGAGGTCGGCGGCCAGATCCCGCTCCTCCGGTGAGAGCTGCTCAAGGTAATGCGCAACGACGGTGGCCGAGGACGGCCGGTAGTTCACCGAAGCCACCAGGTCATGATCCACCACCCAGCGGACCGTGTCCGACGGGATAGCGTGAGTGTTGACTTCGTCCAAGAGCTGTGTGCCGGGGCGAGCCACGTCGATCAGTGCCAGCAGCCGATAGGCGCAATTCTCGTCGAAGAAGTAGTAGTCGAAGTTCTTGTCCCGGATTTCCCAGGCGTGGGCCAGCAGCCGGTCGGTTTCTTCCGGGGTGAGGTTCAGACGGTATTCCCACAGGTCGCGGTTTTCGATGTCCGAGTAGAGTTTGATCTTCTCGTAATAGGGCTTGACCGAGGTGATGCCCGGGTAGCCGCCAAAAATCCCTCGATAGGCGAACATGATCTCGCTGTCGTGGGCCGAGGCATCGGCCGCGTAGGAGACGGTGCTGGCCAGCAGCAGGTCCGCATCGCGATCGCGGGTATCGGCCGGATCCAGTCGCAGGAAGGTATGCCCGAACATGGACGATGGACTGTTCAGGTAGGAGGCCGCAAAGACCAGTGTGACGGTCTTGGTGTTCAGCTCGTCGCGCCAGGTTTCATAGGCCGGGCAGTCGGCGGGCGGTGCGGGCATATCGAGCTGCGTGCGCAGCCACTGATCCCGGGCGGGAAAGCGGCAGCGGGCGTGATCATCGCCGGAACCTGGAGCCTGGATGGCGGTGAGTGTCGCCTTCAGTTCGGCCAGCGGTGAATCCTTGCCTTCCGGACTCAGGAAAAAGGCATCGTCATCGGCTTGTGAGGTATAGCCGCCGAGCAGGTCGGGCCGGTAGTGCCCCAGGTTCAGCCAGACGGGATCATGCGCCAGCTGCTCCAGTGGTTCGGAAGCCTCGGCGTTGGACAGACACAATAGTGTGCAAAAGGCGGCCAGCAAACGGGGAGTGCGCCCCGACATCAGACGTCGTTGCATGTCATCTCGGATGGTTCTGGGTAGGTTGGCCGAAGCCGGTTGAGGCACCGTCCCTGGTGCCGGTTACCGTCCGTGGCGCCTGTCTTGGTTAGGCGACGTACTTGCTCAGTCCCTCATGGGATTCCATCAGGGCAACGATGGCTGAAACCGCCTGGTCTGAGGTGGTGTCTGAGGACGGGAAGATGGTGGCGAAGTTGTCCTGCATCAGCTTGCGGAATTCAGGGCGATCCGCCTTGTCGATGTTCAGGAGTACCGCCAGGGTGTCCAGGTTCTCACCTTCGCCGCGAGACATGTCACGCGCAACCTTGTCGACGTTGCTGTCCATATACATGGCCATGGACTGGATCGACTCGTTGGTGTTGCAGCCCAAGGTACCGGTGGTCATACCGAAGGTCTGGTTACCCAGCGTTCCGTTGGTCGTGGCGGCCAGTACGTGGGGGGCAATACCGGACTGGCCCTTCCAGATCATGGCGCCAACGCCACAACCCGGCTGTGCAAAGGCAAGACTGGATGCACCCAGAAGCATGGCACCTGCGATCAGTTTTTTCATTGTCCAACTCCTTGTCGTGTTATGTCATCGATCTGAAAACATTGACTAACGGCCCTGACGTTTCTGCTCTTTCCGCTTTGTATGTCGCGGCGTACCTGACCGTTGCTCCGAGTATAGTTCAGATCTGCGGCGTAATGATTAAATCGGCCACAATTGACTGATAATAGAAGTAAAAAAATGAACACGGCGATAACATATATTCTTTTTCGCTATAAAAAAGAATTTTTAATTTATTATTTGTAATATGCCGGTCACTTATTTATAGTGCGCCCCGCCAAGACGGCTCATTTATGTCACACGGAGAGAGTAGTTGTGAAAAAAGCACTGATTGCATCCAGCCTGTTGCTGGCCGGCGCCCTGAGCGGCTGTAGCTCCATGAACGTCAGCTCCACTCCGGTACCGCTGGCGGGTACTGTAAGCACCGATATCAAGGCCGATATCGATGTGGGTGAGAAAATCACCGGCAAGTCCCACGCGACCAAGATCCTGTTCTTCACCGTTGGTGGTGACAACGAGTACGCCGATGGCGTGGCGTACGGTCAGGGTGGCGGCTCTGCGCTGTCTGTTCTGGATGCGGTAGCACCGGTCAAGGCCGCTGCCGCCTACAACGCCATCAAGTCCTCAGGTGCTGACGTGATTGTGGCTCCGCGCTACACCGTCAAGAAGCAGGACTACCTGGTTTACGGCACAATCGACGTGACCGTAGAAGGGTACAAGGGCACCATCAAGAGCGTTGACTGAGTCTCTCGCGTCTTCCGCTCAATAAAAAGCCGGGCATTGCCCGGCTTTTTTGTGCCTGCTCGGAGGGTGTCAGCCGCCGAGGTAGGCCTTTTGCACGTCCTCGTTGGCCAGCAGGTTGGCCCCGCTGTCTTCGAGGCGGATGCGTCCGGTTTCCAGCACATAGCCCCGATCGGCGAGCTTCAGCGCCTGCTTGGCGTTCTGCTCGACCAGGAAGACGGTGATGCCGTCGTCGCGCAGGGTGCTGATGATCTCGAAGATCTGCTTGATGATCAGCGGCGCCAGGCCGAGTGACGGCTCGTCGAGAATGATCATCTCCGGCTTGGTCATCAGGGCCCGGCCGATGGCCAGCATCTGCTGCTCACCGCCGGACATGGTGCCGGCGCGCTGGTTGCGGCGTTCCTTAAGACGCGGGAAAAGCTCGAACACGTGGTCCTGGCTCTTGCGGATCTCCTGCTTGGAGGTGAAGAACCCACCCATGTGCAGGTTTTCCTCGACCGTCAGGCCGGGAAAGACGCGACGCCCTTCCGGCACGATGGCGATGCCGGAGCGCATGATCTGGGCCGTCGGCTTGTGGGTGATGTCTTCGCCCTTGAACAGGACCCGGCCGGAGCTGGCCTGGGGATCCCCGCACACGGTCATCAGCAACGTGGTCTTGCCTGCGCCGTTGGCGCCGATCAGGGAAACGATCTCGCCCTTCTGGATCTCGACAGAGACGCCGTGCAGCGCCTCGATCTTGCCGTAATGGGTATGGATATTTTCTAGTACCAGCATGGTGTCTCCCTTACTCCTCGCCCAGGTAGGCTTTGATCACATCGTCGTTGGACCGGATTTCCTCCGGCGTGCCACTGGCCAGGGGACGCCCCTGGTTGATGACGTTGATGCGATCGGAAATGCCCATGACCAGGCTCATGTCGTGCTCGATCAGCAGCACGGAGACGCAATAGTCCTCCTTGAGGCTGACAATCAGCTCGTTGAGCTCCCGGGTTTCGTTCGGGTTGAGACCAGCGGCCGGCTCGTCGAGCATCAGCACGTTTGGCTCGGTCACCATGCAGCGGGCAATTTCCAGGCGGCGCTGCTGACCGTAGGCCAGATTGCCGGCGTCGCGGTTGGCCATCTCCATCAGGCCCACACGCTCCAGCCAGTAAGCGGCCCGCTCCAGGGACTTCTCCTCGCGCTTGCGGTAGTCCGGCGTCTTGACCAGACCGGAGAAAAGGTTGGTGTTCAGGTGACGGTGCTGGGCCACCAGCAGGTTTTCCACCACCGTCATCTTGCTGAACAGGCGGACGTGCTGGAACGTCCGCACCATGCCCATGCGGGAGATCTTGTAATCCGGCTTGCCCTGGATCGGGCGGCCCTTGAACGTGATCTTGCCGCCGGTCGGCCGGTAGAAACCGCTGATGCAGTTGAACACCGTGGTCTTACCGGCGCCGTTGGGACCGATGATGGACACGATCTCTCGCTCGCCCACATCCAGGGACACCTGATCGACGGCCAGCAGGCCGCCGAAACGCATCGACAGGTCGCGTACTTCAAGCATGGTCAGTCACTCCCGCTTCCTGTTTCTTGAGGTTGATGTGGACCCGGGTCATGGGCAGCAGCCCCTGCGGGCGCCAGACCATCATCAGCACCATGGCGGCACCGAACACCAGCATCCGGTATTCCGAGAACTCACGGGCCAGCTCCGGCAGGATGGTGACGGCTATCGCTGCCAGGATAACCCCCAGCTGCGAGCCCATACCGCCCAGCACCACGATGGCCAGCACGATGGCGGACTCGAGGAACACAAACGACTCGGGGCTGATAAAGCCCTGCTTGGACGCGAAGATGGTGCCGGCGAACCCGGCGAAGAAGGCGCCGATGGTGAAGGCGGACAGCTTGACCGCGGTCCGGCTCAGACCCAGTGAACGGGCGGCGATTTCATCTTCCCGCAAGGCTTCCCAGGAGCGCCCGACCGGCATGCGGATCAGGCGGCGGATGATGAACAGGGTGAACACCGCCAGGATCAGGGTGATCAGGTAGAGGAAGATCACCTTGTGGGTGCTGTCGTAGGGAATGTTGAACACTTCGTGGAACGAGGTGTTGCCCTCGACTTTCACCCGACGACCGAATTCCATGCCGAACAGGGTCGGGTCCGGGATGCCGCCGATGCCGTCCGGGCCGTTGGTCAGGTCCGTCAGGTTGTTCAGCAGGATGCGGATGATTTCACCAAATCCGAGCGTCACGATGGCCAGGTAGTCGCCCCGCAGTCGCAGGACCGGGAAGCCGAGCACAAAGCCGAACGCAGCGGCCAGCACGGCACCAATCGGCAGGGACATCCAGAAGGAGAAGCCGTAATACTGGGACAGCAGGCCAAAGGTGTAGGCACCGACCGCATAGAAGGCCACATAGCCCAGGTCCAGCAGGCCGGCCAGGCCCACCACCACATTCAGGCCGAGGCCCAGGATGATGTAGATCAGGACCAGTGTGGCCAGGTCGACCGCGCCCCGTGAGGCGATGAACGGCCAGAACATGGCGCCCAGCACGATCAGGACGAGGGCGACGCGTTCAAACCGGATGCGTTTTTCCTGCGGCATCGGCTGGCGGTCCACCAGCGGATTGAGGGCTTTTACACGGCCCAGCCCGCCCAGGATCGCCGGACGGAAAAGCTGGAACAGGAACACGATCAGCACGGCCAGGGCGATTCCCACATAGGTCTGGGTTTCGGCGCCGGTCAGCTTGATGCTGATGCCCTGGGCCTCCAGGTTCAGCCCCAGGATGGGGTAGGAAATAACCAGTGTTATGAATGCGCAGAACAGCGCATGCCGGAAATTCTGTGCAATCATCAAATCTTCTCCACTTCCGGTTTGCCGAGCAGGCCGGTAGGCCGGAACAGGAGGATCAGGATCAGCAGGCCGAACGAGACCACGTCCTTGTACTCACTGCTCAGGTAGCCCGACGTGAAACTCTCGGCGACCCCCAGCACCAGGCCGCCCAACATGGCGCCCGGAATGCTGCCGATACCGCCCAGAACCGCTGCGGTGAAGGCCTTGAGGCCGGCAATGAAGCCGAACAGTGGATCGATCGAACCGTAATACATGCCCAGCAGCAGCCCCGCGACAGCCGCCAGGGAGGCGCCGATCACGAAGGTCGCGGTAATGATACGGTTGGTGTCGATGCCCAGCAGGCTCGACATCTTGAGATCCTGGGACACGGCGCGACAGGCGCGACCGGTTTTGGAGCGGGAAATGAACAGGGACAGACCGGTCATACAGATCAGCGTGACAATGAAGATCGTCAGCTGCATGTACGACAGGTTGGCCTGGAAGGTGCCGTCTTCGCCGCCACCCAGAGAAATGCCGCCCTCGATCAGCAGCGGAAAGCCGATGTTGCGCGAGCCCTGGGCCAGGTGAACGTAGTTCTGCAGGAAGATGGACATGCCGATGGCGGAGATCAGCGGGATCAGACGGTGTTGTCCGCGGACAGGGCGATAGGCGATGCGCTCCACCGCCCAGCCCATGGAGCTGGAAACGATGATGGCACAGATCAGGGCGACCAGCAGGACCAGCGGGATCCAGGCAGGGCTGGTCACGGCCAGGCCGGTGATCACGATCAGCGACACGTAGGCGCCGATCATGTAAATCTCACCGTGGGCAAAGTTGATCATGCCGATGATGCCGTACACCATCGTGTAACCGATGGCGATCAGGGCATACGCGCTTCCCACCGTCAGCCCGTTGATCAGCTGCTGGAGAAAGTACATTACGTCGTGCATTGTGGGAAAACTCCGATAAAGAAAAACCCCGGCTGGCGATCACACGGACAGAAAGCTGCTTGTGGCACAGTGCTCAAACGCTTTACATCCATGAATGCTTGCCGGGGTTCCAAAAAAACACCTTCCCCCTCGTGAGGGGAAGGTGTCCTCAGAAGGGCGTGGCTATGGGCCGTTCCCTTCTTCATCGTCCATTACCGATTTTTAACGGTGATTATTTTACCGGAGTTTTGCTGCCATCTGAATGCCATTTGTAGACAACGAAGTCGAATGACTTCAGATCGCCGGACTGGTCGTACTGAACTTCGCCGATCGGCGTGTCGAAGGTGCCTTCGCGCAGGGCGGCAGCCACTTCATACGGATCCTTGGAATCGGCTTTCTCGATGCCGTCGGCAATCAGCTGAACTGCGGCGTAGGAGGTCAGCACGAACGGACCGGACGGGTCTTCACCCTTGTCCTGGAACGCCTTGACCAGCTTCTGGTTCTCGGCTTTCTGGTCGAAGCTCGGCGGCAGGGTGACCAGCAGGCCTTCGGCTGCGTCGCCGGCGATGGTGTTGATGTCCTTGTTACCCACGCCTTCCGGGCCCATGAACTGGGCGTCCAGGCCAGCCTGTTGCGCCTTGCGCAGGATCAGACCCAGCTCCGGGTGGTAGCCGCCGTAGTAGACGAAGTCCACGTTGGCCTGCTTCAGCTTGGTGACCAGGGAAGAGAAGTCTTTCTGGCCGGCGGTGATGCCTTCGTACATCACCACGTTGATGCCGTCGTCTTCCAGGGTGGACTTGACCGCGCTGGCGATGCCTTCACCGTACTGCTGCTTGTCGTGGATGACCGCCACGCGCTGGGGCTTCAGGCTGGCGATGTAGTTGCCGGCAACCGGGCCCTGCATGCTGTCCAGGCCGATGGTGCGGAAGACCAGCTCATAGCCGCGATCGGTAATCGCCGGGCTGGTGGACGCCGGAGTGATCATCAGGACGCCTTCGTCCTCGTAAATGTCGGAGGCCGGCTGGGTGGAGCTGGAGCACAGGTGGCCCACGACGAAACGAACACCGTCGTTGACCATGTTGTTAGCGACCGTAACCGCCTGTTTCGGGTCACACACATCGTCCTGCTCGACGGCAACGAGTTTTTCACCCATCACGCCGCCGTTGGCGTTGATCTGCTCGATGGCCATGCGCGCGCCAGAGAACTGCATGTCGCCGTACTGGGCTACCGGACCGGTCATCGGGCCTGCGATACCGATCTTGATGTCCGCATTCGCGGTCCCTGCGGCCATCACAGCCAGCGAAGCGCCTACCCCGACTACAAGCTTGTTCAATTTGGTTTTCATTTTGGTGTGTCCTGCCTTAAAGATCACTGAGAACATTTTTGGTGTTTTTTCAGCCACGCCGAGCCTCTGCGCGCGTAGCGATGAGACTAACAAACACCACACGTTGAACGTTGTCAAGAAAGCGCCCCGGTGAATGATGATGAATTCATCGGCCGGGTCCGGGGCGCGATGTGCGTTAATCAGGCAGGGATCGTGCCAGCATCAGGCGGAAGGGGGTGTTGTGTCGGTCTCCTCGATCTCTTCCGGGTTGATCAGCTGCTTGAACTGTTCGAAATCCTTGAGCCGGGCAAAGCTGGGATCCACCGATGCGTCATCCCGGTAGGCTTCGGAAATCTCGATGGCGCTGGCCAGGCTCTTGATGGCGTCTTCCCAGCGGCCAATCTCGGCGTAGGCGCAGGCCAACTGGTAGTGGGGGTGGCCGTTGTCCGGCGCCAGCTTCAGGGCGCGCAGGCACAGGCTGATCGCCCACAGCGGCTCGTTCAGTTCCAGCACGGCGTCGGCCTTGTAGCTGAGCGCTTCGACATCGTCCGGACGCAAATCCAGAATCTGGTCATACACCGCAATCTTGTTCTGCTGCGATGTTTCCTGACTGGCCTTGAGCCACAGAGAATGCACTTCGTTGGTGCGTTCGATTTCTTCCTGGTTGCGGTTGATGATGTCGGATTTCTGCTGCAGCTGTTCCTCAATGAACTTGAGCCGCTTCTCGTATTCCACCACCAGTTCGTTCACACGCTTCTCTGCCACGCTGGCCAACTGGTTGCGCATATCCCGGATGGAATTCCAGCCGATGACGACGAGAATAGAGGTGGCCCCGGCGATCAGGTAGAAGAAGTAGGTCACCGTGTCGGTGGCGTAGGACATGGTTTTGTCGGCGACGGTCAGTTCCTTGTCCACCACTTTTTCGATCAGCTCGGCGCGGGTACTCTGGATTTCGGTCCGCAGGTCTTTCACCTGGTCCAGCAGGTAGCGCTCAATGAAGGGGTTGTACATCGGTTCTTTCAGGTGGTCGATGCGTTCTTTGACGTCTTCTGCCGTGACTTTCGTCGGCTCGCCGGTCTGGGACGCGGCGGCTGTATCGGTATCCGGCGTCTCCATGTCCTGTGCGTGTATTGAGGCCGCAGCCATCGTCAGCCACAACCCGGTCAGGGCGGGGGGCAGCCAGTGGAGCGCGCGGGAGGCGCGTGGGGCAGAGAAGCGGGAAATCAGCGTCGTCATGACCGTCCTGTGTTTGTTTTGAAGCATAAAGTTTTGCACGGGGTTTCTCTGTCAATACAGATGACACACCCGAACCCAGGCCAGAGCATAGTGCCTCAGTAGCGCGACTCGGGCAAAGGGTGCCTTACAAGGCTGATTAGACTTTAAACGAATGAATAGTTAGAGTTATAAATATTGGTCCTGTGAAATCCTGTGCGCCGCGTCCGCAATGCGGACAACTTCAGGACAGTGTAGACCGCCACAGGGGGCCTCGGGCAGTCCGTAATGTCCGTCCGCCTCGGGAAGGCGTCAAACGATTTCCGTATCCGTCTGCACAGCCGGCGTCCAACAAGCTTTTTGTAGGGATGTCTGACAGCAAAGTTTTGTACTCAAAAAAGATAGCGCACTATAATCGCGAGCTCGCCGAGCCGGTAGCGTGGGATACAGTCATGAACAACTATGAGCAGGTGCTTGTCGCTCTTCGTCGGGTGATCCGGGCCACCGATCTTCACTCAAAACGCCTCAGTAAGCATGCCGGCCTGACCGCGCCGCAATTGCTGATCATGCGGACCATCCGCGACCTGGGGCAGGTGACCATTGGCACCATCGCCGACAAGGTCAGCCTGAGTCAGGCAACAGTAACCACCATCCTGGACCGGCTGGAACACCGCAAGCTGGTCTACCGGGTGCGCAGCACTACGGACAAGCGCAAGGTCCATGCGCACCTGACGGAAGACGGCGCCGAGTTGCTCGCCCAAGCGCCCCAGCCGCTACAGGAAGACTTCATCCAGAAATTCCAGAGCCTGCACGAATGGGAGCAGAGCATGATCGTCGCCTCCCTGCAGCGCGTCGCCAGCATGATGGATGCCGACAGCATTGACGCTTCGCCGGTCCTGGATGTTGGGCCGATCAATCGTGAAGATGGCTGGAAGGGTCGTAAGAAGCAATCTGCGGGCTGAAGTCGGTCATCTTTCACATTTTTATGCATTTCCCTCCCTAAATATTCAGCGCACCTGGCCGATACCTGCGGCCGGGAATGCTTGTATCCCGTTTGTCCCTGCCTGTGCTGTTTTGTAATCGTTACATACGGTTACGGCGTTTCTTGACCTGGATCAGGAATGGCTGGACAGGTGTCGTGATTTGATGCGCGTGCCCCGGAAACCTGGATATTCCAAATTAGGGTCTATAGTTGCTACAGAGGCACCGAAGGAAGCGTGTCGAGTGGCAAACAACAAGGATTGAATCAGTCTATGAGACGTAACCTTCCCGTTACCCAGCGCGAAGTTCGAATGGCGGAGGACGGCCGCCTGATCACCACCACTAATCTCAAGGGGGTGATCACTTACTGCAACGACGAATTCGTGGCTATCAGCGGTTTCTCCCGTGATGAGCTTGTGGGGCAGGCCCACAACATCATTCGACACCCGGATATGCCGCAGTCGGTGTTCAAGCACATGTGGGACACACTCAAGGCTGGCAAGGCCTGGATGGGTGTGGTCAAGAACCGATGCAAGAACGGCGACCACTACTGGGTCAGCGCTTACGTCACGCCGGTCCGTGAAGGTGGCAAGATCGTGGGCTACGAGTCGGTACGCACGTCGCCGTCGGAGGAGCAGAAGCGCCGCTCGACCGATCTTTACCGGAAACTCAACGCGGGCAAGACCGGCGTCATCAAGCTGGCGAACCTGCGTAACGTGCTGGTCGTCGCCCTGCCGCTGCTGGTCTCGTTGATCGCGAGTGTGGCGGCGGTGCAGTGGGCGTCGCCCGCGGTGGCCACCGCGGTGATTGTGATCGGGCATCTCGCGGCGGGCTTCACCCTCCGTGGCATGATCGACAATCGCATGCGAGGGCTTGTCGGGCTCCGGAAAGATGCCTTTGCCGACCCGCTGATCGCATTGACCTACACCGACCAGCGCGGTCGCTTCGGTGAGCTGGCCATGCTGTTGATCAGTGAAGAGGCACGCCTGCGCACGGCCCTGGCTCGGATTGAGGACCAGGCCGGTATTCTGGCCAATCACGCCTCTACCAGCCACAAGGCCATCAACGAGGGCGCGGGCTACATTGCCAGGCAGCGTTCGGAAACGGACCAGACCGCATCGGCGATCAACGAGATGACGGCGTCCATCCAGGAAGTGGCGGAGAACGTCGGTCGCAATGCCAAGGAAGCGGAAGCGGCCAACGAGCATGCCTCCCAGGGCATGGAGCTGTCGCGTCAGGCGCTGAAAGCGATTGAGGTATTGGTTGAACGGGTCCACGAAGTGGGCAATGCGGTGGAAACGCTGGGGCAGTCCACAGAGAGCATTGGCCAGGCGGCCAAGCTGATCTCCGACATCGCGGAACAGACCAATCTGCTGGCCTTGAATGCCGCGATCGAGGCGGCCCGGGCTGGCGAGCAGGGGCGCGGTTTTGCAGTGGTCGCGGATGAAGTGCGCTCACTGGCGGCCCGTACGCGGGAAAGCACGTCGCAGATCCACAGCGTGATCGAAGACTTCCGCCACCAGGTTGATACCGCCGTGAGCACGGCGCGTGACGGTGAGGTCGTGGCCGGCTCCGGCCTGGACAAGGTGCGCGAATCCGAGCGGGCCCTGAATGAAATTGTCGAGGCGATCAGTCGGATTACGGATCGTTTCCTGCAGATGTCCGCGGCTGTTGAGCAGCAGAGCCAGGTGTCCGAGGAGATCAATCGGCAGGTGGTCAATATCGCAGAGCTGGCGGACAGCAGCACCGATCGCGCGGAAACCGCCGACAAGGTCAGCGAGGAACTGATGCGTTTCTCCGATGGCCTGCGGGATCTGGTGGCACGGTTTATCGGCCGGCGGTAAACCGGCGCGACAAAGGGAGGGCATCCCGAGCGGTGCCCTTTTTTTTTGGAGCAAAAAAAGGCGTCCAAATTGGACGCCTAATGGGCTCTTCTCAGATGACAGGAATTCGACGCGAATGCGATGAAATCCAATGGTTAGAAGTGTAAGTATCGGCCCCGTTCTGAGCCATAGTGGATTGCGCGTACGGGCAATCCGTTATGCTGTAAGCCGCGTCAATCGTGGCTTCCGGGCCGATGCACTTCGTCAGTGCACGCTCGCTCCACGCCGGGGTTTGTTGCCAAAACAAACCGTGTACACATCGGCATAGTGCTTCGCAAAATGGACCTCCAGACCTTCCTGCAGGTACCCGGGCAATTCCTCATAATCGCCCCGGTTCCCTTCCGGCAGGATCAGCGTGTTGATCTTCTGCCGACGGGCCGCAATGACCTTCTCGCGGATACCGCCAACCGGTAGGACCTGTCCGGTCAGCGTCAGTTCCCCGGTCATGGCGATACCGGCCTGCGGCGCCTCCTTGCGGGCGATCGACAGCAGGGCCGTGGCCATGGTCACGCCGGCACTGGGCCCGTCTTTCGGCGTGGCGCCCTCTGGCACGTGCACGTGGACGAACGACTTGTCAAAGAACGCGGGATCACCCTTGTAGCGTTTCAGGTTGGACGACACATAGCTGTAGGCAATCTCCGCCGATTCGCGCATGACATCGCCCAGTTGTCCGGTCAGCTTGAAACCACGCTGGCTGGAATGGATGCGCGAAGCCTCGATGCTCAGGGTGGCGCCGCCCATTGCCGTCCAGGCCAGGCCGGTGACCACGCCCGTGCCCTTGAGGGATTTCTCCTTCTTGAAATAGGGCTGGCCGAGGTAGCCCGGCAGGTCGCTGACGCCCACCTTCACGGGCGTATCCGGCTCTTCCAGCAGTTTGACGATGCCTTTACGGACAATCTTGTGCAGCTGCTTCTCCAGGTTGCGCACGCCGGCCTCCCGGGCATAGCCCTCGATCACCTGACGGATGGCTGCATCGGTGATGTTGAGCTGCTTCTTGAGCAGACCGGACCGCTTGAGCAGACGCGGCAGCAGGTGGTGCTTGGCGATCAGCAGCTTTTCCTCGGCGATGTAGCCGGACAAGCGGATGACGTCCATCCGGTCCAACAGCGGCCGCGGGATGGTGTCCAACTGGTTGGCGGTGCAGATGAACAGCGTCTTGGACAGGTCCATTCGCACATCCAGATAGTGGTCCAGGAAATCCTTGTTCTGTTCCGGATCCAGGGTTTCCAGCAGGGCCGACGCCGGATCCCCCTGGAAGGACGCACCGATCTTGTCGATCTCATCCAGCATGATCACCGGATTGTCGACGCCGCTGTCTTTCAGGGCCTGCACCAGCTTGCCGGGCATGGCGCCGATGTAGGTGCGGCGGTGGCCCTTGATCTCGGCCTCGTCCCGCATGCCGCCCAGACTGAAACGGTAGAACTGGCGTCCCAGCGCATCGGCGACTGAACGACCGATCGAGGTCTTGCCCACGCCGGGCGGGCCGACCAGCAGGATGATTGAACCGGAAACCTCCTGCCGATAGGCGCCTTCGGCCAGGAATTCGATGATGCGGTCCTTCACGTCTTCCAGGCCGTCATGGTCCCGGTCCAGCACCTCGCGGGCCTGTTTCAGGTCGAAGTGATCCTCGGAATGCTGGCCCCAGGGCACCTGCGTCAGCCAGTCCAGGTAGTTACGGGTGACGCCGTATTCCGGCGAGCCCTGTTCCAGCACCGACAGCTTCTGCAGTTCGTCCTTGAAGCGTTGCTGGACGTGCTCCGGCGGATCCAGTTTGTCCATGCGGGCCTGGAAGTTTTCCACATCGGCGGTTTTGTCGTCCTTGGCCATGCCCAGCTCGCGCTGGATGACTTTCAGCTGTTCGCGCAGGAAGAATTCCCGCTGGTGCTTCTGGACCTTGGTGTTGACCTCTTCGTTGATCTCCGCCTGCAGACGGGCCACTTCCTGCTCTTTTTTCATCAGCAGCAGGACTTTCTCCATCCGCCGCAGCAGCGGCACGGTGTTGAGGACGTCCTGTAACTCAGGGCCCTTGGCGCTGGTCATGGACGCGCCGAAATCGGCCAGCGGCGAGCTGTCGTCCGGCCCGAAGCGGGACAGGTACTGCTTCACTTCTTCGCCATAGAGCGGGTTGCTGCGCAGCAGGTCCTTGATGGCGCTGATGATGGCCAGGGTGTAGGCCTTGAGCTCGTCTGCTTCCTCTTCCGGCTCCTGTGGATAACTGACTTCCACCAGGTACGGCGGTTTGCGGCGCAGCCATTGGACGATGCGGAAGCGCTGCAGCCCCTGGGCGATAAACTGGATCTTGCCGCCTTCGCGCTGGGTCTGGTGGACCCGTACGGCGCAGCCCATGATCTCCAGGTCATCGCTCTCGGGAACGGCCATTTCCTCGTCGGCGTCGACGAAGCACAGGCCCAGGACCTGATGATCGGTTTCTTTCACGCGCTTGAGGGTTTCCTGCCAGGGGTCCTGGTTGACCACCACCGGCTGCACCTGGGCCGGAAAGAACGGTCGGTTCTGGACCGGCAGCAGGTACATGCGCTTGGGCATCATCTGCTGGGGCAGGGCAAGGCTCTGACGGTTCTCGTCCTTGCCGATGTACTCCATGGTGTCATCGTCGTCGTGATGGGTATCGGTCATGATCACTAGGCGTCCTTATTCAGAGGCTCTGTCTCTTCCGTATGTGACGGCATAGCCGGGAATTTCAAGCGGCGCAAGGTTGCTGGTTGAGGCCCGCTTGAATTCCCGGCCATTGGCGCCATAACAGGTCTACGGTTTGATATAGTTTCCTGATGACATTTCCTTTCCGGACAAGGTTTGCACCCATGAGCGAGTCTCTCTACGTATTTGAAGCCACCCTCGACAACTTCCAGGACAAGGTCATGCAGGCGTCCATGCAGACGCCGGTTCTGGTGGACGTCTGGGCCGACTGGTGCGCGCCCTGCAAGCAGCTTATGCCGGTCCTGGAAAAGCTGGCGGACGAATACAAGGGGGCGTTCCTGATGGCCAAGGTCAACGCCGACGAGCAGCAGGAACTGACCGGCCACCTGGGCGTGCGCAGCCTGCCGACCATCCTGCTGGTCAAGAACGGCCAGGCCGTGGATGGCTTCAACGGCGCGCTGCCGGAGAGCGAAATTCGCAAAGTGCTGGATAAGCACGTCGAGGCGCCGGAGGAAAACCCTCACGACAAGGCCAACCGGTTGTGGGAAGAAGGCGACCTGAATGGCGCACTGGAAATCCTGACCAGCCTGAACCAGTCGGACCCGGAGGATATCGCCGTGCTGATCGATCTGGCGCAGATCAAGGCGGAGCTCGGCGATACCGAGACCGCCCAGCAGATCCTCGACAGCCTGGCACCGGAAGACAAGATGCAGCCTCATGCCCGCCAGCTGGCCGCACGCCTGAAGTTCATGGAACAGGCCGGGCAACTGGCGCCGGTGGCGGATCTGGAGAAGCGTCTGGAGGCGGATCCGAAGGGTTGCGAAGCGCTGCACCAGCTGGCCCTGCAGCACGTTATCAAGGAAAACAACGCCCAGGCGATGGAGCTGCTGATCCGCCTGATGCAGGTCGATGCGGGTTATAAGGACGGGGTGGCCAAAACGACACTGGTCGAGCTGTTCGACAAGCTGGGCAACACCAACCCCGATGTGCGGACCTACCGCCGCAAGCTGTATACCCTGATGCACTGACGGGGCGGGGCGCAGCCGGTGACCCATGATGCTGAAACTGCCCCCGCAACCGGATCGCTGTGAGCTTTGCGAACGTCCTGTCGCCAAGCTCACGCGACACCACCTGATCCCCCGCCGCCTACACAGCAAGAAGCGCTTCCAGAAACTCTTCACCCGTGACGACATGATCACCCGCACCCTGTGGGTCTGCCGTCCCTGTCACAACGCCATCCACGGCACCTGCTCGGAGTACGAGCTGGGCATGCACTACAACACCCGGGACAAGCTGATGAAGTTGGACGACCTGCGCACGTTCGTTGACTGGTTACGGGACAAGCCGGAAGGGTTTGTGCCGAAGCGTGGGCGTCGTGGGTAAAACGTTTAATGATTGGCTTGGTAGCTTGCTCGGATCGGGTGCCTGAAGCCAATGGGCGCCATCGCTTCCGTCGCCTAAGAGGGCCGTCCGTGGCCGCTTATGCGACGAGGACATCCTGTCCTCTGCTCCAGCGATGGCGCCCATTGGCTTCGACCGGGTTTTCGAGCAAAACGCAGGGTCGTTTCGGACTGAGGCAGCATTGTAGGTTGGGCTGACGCAGGAAGCCCAACAAGCCGGGTTTGCGGCCAATCCCATCCAATCCAAGGTTCGCGAGGCCGGTTTTTAAGAACCCATGTTCCAAGCCTGCCCGCGATAACGGGAACATCCGGTGCCCGCTTATTGTTGGGCTTCCTTCGTCAGCCCAGCCTACATCCCTGGAGCTTTTGCAACACGCTCTGAAGTTTCGGCTACATTGGCTCGTGCCTGGATTGGCTTCTCACATCTGCCGTTCACAAAAAAGCCGGACACATGGCCCGGCTTCTCGCTCACAGGTGAAACGGCTTAGCCATTCCCCTTGCGCATCGCTTCATACTCGTCCTCAAAGAAGAACTTCTCTTCCCCAAAGGCCGGCTCCAGTTCGTGCAGCCAGGTGGCCGTATCGCTGTACTTGGCGAAGAACGGGCGCTGCACCCAGTCCGGGTTGCGGCCCTGCAGGAAGCGCAGGACGAACACCTTCTCGCCCTTGATCTCGGCAATACCCTGGATTTCCACCTTGCCCGGGCCGGCACTCATGGACGGGCCGCGGGCTGTGCGGCCCAGGCCGGAGACGTTCTTCATGGCCTCGCGGTAGATCTCGTAGGCCTGCGCCAGTGGCAGCTCGAAGTAGTTCTTCGCGCCGGTGTCCCGCTCGACGAACATGTAGTAGGGGATGATGCCCAGCTTGACCTGCTTCTTCCACATCTTGGCCCAGGCGTCGGCGTCATCGTTGACGTGTTTGATGATCGGGCCCTGGGCGCGAATTTCAGCACCGGTGGCGCGGATGCGGCGGATCGCTTCTTCGGCGATGTCGGTGGTGATTTCCTGCCAGTGGTTGTAGTGGGCCATGATGGCCACGTGCTTGCCGCCTTCCACCAGGCGGGCAAACAGGTCGATCAGCTCATCCGCGTCCTTGTCGGTCACGAAACGATACGGCCAGAAGGTCAGGGCCTTGGTGCCGATGCGGATGGTCTGGATGTGATCGAACTCCGGCTCCAGCAGCGTCTCCAGGTACTGCACCAGGTTCTTGGTCTTCATGACCATCGGATCGCCGCCGGTGACCAGCAGATCGGTCACTTCGGTGTGGTTGCGCAGGTAGCCGTGCAGCTTCTCCGCGTCGGTGCTGGCCATCTTCAGGTCCTTGTCACCCACGAACTGGGCCCAACGGAAACAGAAGGTGCAGTAGGAGTGGCAGGTCTGGCCCTGGGACGGGAAGAACAGCACGGTTTCGCGGTATTTGTGCTGCACGCCTTCGAGCACTTCACCGTCCAGCTTGGGCAGGTTCATCTGCATCTGGCCGGCCGGGTGCGGGTTCAGGTCGTCGCGGATTTCCTTGGCGACGGCCTGGATGTCCTTCTTGTCGGCGCCGCTGCGATGCATGTCCGCCATGCGCTCGTAGTGCTCGGGCTTGAGCATCTCGCGCTGGGGGAAGACCAGTTGGTAGATCGGATCGTTGGGCACCTTGTCCCACTGGATCAGCTCGTTGATCACGTATTCGTTGACACGGAAAGGCAGGACGCTGGAGACCACCTTCATCTCGAACAGGGTCTCTTCAGGCAGCGACTGGATGGCTTCGATCTTGTCCAGTTGGCGGTCGGTGTAGACCTGGAAACGACGTTCCTCGAATTCGACGGTGGGAATGCGTGCAGAGAACGTTTCAGGGGCGTTAACGATTGAATTCATAGGCCTCCCTCTCTCCTGTTGACTCGGGCGGCGTTTCTGTGACGCCGCTGGCAAATGGCTGAGGCAAAAAAGGGACGGCAACGCGCTGTCGAGCGCGCGGTAGACGCGGTGTTCCTCTGGCTGTGACTCCCTCCTTTTGCCCCGGTACAAATCGGGAAGCGGAGTATACCGAATTGCCTCAATATTTTCAGGTCTAATTAAATTTTCAGTGCCGACAGTCGTTTAGCCGTGCACTTCTCGGTAAGTTTGCGAAATTTCGGTGGAAATTATGCAAGGATACTGGCGGGGCGTTACGAAAATATTTCGTGTCAAAATGGAAAGCGGGGGAGTGAAGGGCCAACCCATCGCGACCCGATGATGTCTTGAAGACCGCTGGCGGCGGATTCAACGACAAAGATAAACGATCAATTCCCGCGGACCGTGGGCACCGTACGCCATGGTCTGCTGGATATCCGCCGTCTTGGACGGGCCGGAGATGAAGATCAGGTTGGTGGGCATGCCGTGGCGGCTGTAATAGACCATGGCCGCCGGCATGTCCGGAAACAGGCTGTCTTCCCGCACGATGACGACATGCACCGGTGGCACCAGGGACAGGGTGCGAGGGGCCTCGGGCCGGCTTTCCACAATCAGGGTGCCAGTGTCGGCGATCCCGCCCTGGGCCTGGCTGAGGCTGATGGGTGCTGAATCGAACAGGGCCGCTTTCTGGCCGTCCCAGTCATCAAACACGGTCACGGACGGGGCCGAACCGTGTGCCTGCCAGGTGGCCGCGGCTTCGTCGCGGCCGACCCACCACTGCTGCCAGTTCCGCTCGGTCGCGAGTGAGGCCAGATGATCCGGCCAGTCGGCCTCGGCCATCCGGAACACCTGCGCATGGGCGGCTTCCAAGGCCGAGACCATGCTGTCGATGTTCGGCGCTGAGGGCGTAACGGCGGTTGTCTCCGGTGCCGGATACGGCGTTGCCGGCGACGCGGCGCGCCCATGACGGAGTCGGGACAGGATACGATCGCGGGGTTTCATGGGCGGTGATCCTTCTTATGGTGACGCATCCACTCCTGGAAGCTGCGCTCTGCCGGTTCGAGCGGCGCTCGATGGCGGGTCCAGGCCCGCGGCAGGGGCGGCAACAGGCGGCGGGCGCGGGTGGCCGCGCGAGTCACCAGCCGATAGACCGCCGGCCGGGTGTGAATCCATTGCCAGGCTTGCCAGATCAGCGCCTCGCCGACCCGCCGCTGGCGGCCGTGCCCACGAACCGGGCTGGCGGGATCGGCGCTGACGCCCTCATGGCGCAGGCGACGAATCAGGTCGGGCAGGGGAATTCGTACCGGGCAGACTTCGCCGCAGGCGCCGTTCAAGCTGCAGGCCTGGGTCAGCTTGCCGGCGTGGTCGAGTCCGAATAACTGCGGCATCACAACCTGGCCGATGGGGCCGGGATAGACTGTGCCGTAAGCGTGACCGCCCAGCCGCTCGTACACCGGGCAATGATTCATGCAGGCGCCGCAACGGATGCAGCGTAGCGTGGCCCGCAACTGGCGGTCGGCGTAGATGCGGCTGCGGCCGTTGTCGACCAGGACCAGATGGACCTGCCTCGGGCCGTCGCATTCGTCTTCCCGGCGCGGTCCGCTGATCATGTTGACGTAGGTGGTGATGGCCTGACCGGTGGCGGAGCGGGGCAACAGGCGCATCAGGTCCGGCAGGTCGGTCAGCTTCTCGATGACTTTTTCGATGCCCATGACGGCAATGTGCGTGTCCGGCACGGTAGTGGACATGCGACCGTTGCCCTCATTCTCCACCAGACACAAAGTACCGGTCTCGGCGATCGCGAAGTTCACCCCGGAGATGCCCACATCCGCCTCGGCAAACGCCCGGCGTAATACCCGGCGGCCGGTGCCGATCAGTTCATCCACATCCTCGGTGTAGGGCGTTTCGGGTATCTGCTCGGCGAACTGGCGGGCGATGCTGGCCTTGTTGCGATGGATGGCCGGCATGATGATGTGGGACGGTGTTTCATGGGCCTGCTGGACGATGTACTCGCCCATATCCGATTCCAGGCAGGTGAAGCCGGCGTCTTCCAGCGCGGTGTTGAGGCCGATTTCCTCTGTCGCCATGGATTTGCCTTTGACGATGCGCTGGCCGTTCACCGCCCGGATCAATCCGGTAATGATGCGGTTGGCATCGCCCGCCGTCTCGGCCCAGTGCACCTGGATGCCGTTGTGCCGGCAGCGGTCCTCCAGCTGTTCCAGCAGGTCCGGCAACTGGGCCAGCGCCCGGTCGCGGATGGCGGCGCCGCTGTCGCGCAGGGTTTCCAAAGCGTCGGCGTCGGGAAACTGGGCGCGGCGCTTGTCCCGCAGGAAGGTCATGGCGCCATGGAAGCTTTCCCGGAGTTCGGCATCGCCCAGGGCATCGTGGATGCGGACGCCGAAGTCCTGGTCGGGGTGGTCGGTGAAGCCGCTCATGGGGTGTCGCCTCCGGTCCGCTTCCAGAGAAATTCGGCCAGGTGCTCGGCCGGCAGATTGGCGCCCTGTTTACGCAGCATACCGTCAATGTTGAGCAGGCAGCCGCAGTCGCTGCTGAGGAGTTGGTCTGCCTCGGTGGCTCGAATGGCGCTGCATTTGTCCGTGGCCATCGCCGCAGAAATGTCCGACATCTTCACGGCAAAGGTGCCGCCGAACCCACAGCAGGCTTCGGCGTTTTCCGGCTCGCAGACGTCCACGCCCTTGAGCTGTTTCAGCAGGGCGAGCCCGTCCTCGCGCACGCCCATTTCACGGCGCGCACTGCAGGAGGTGTGCATGACGATCTTCACCGGATCGCCATGATCCTGCCACGTCACCTGCAGCACCCGGTTCAGGAATTCATGCAGCTCGTAGGTGCGCGCGGCCAGATCCTGGGCGGCTTCGGCCAACGGCCCATCGGCCAGCAGGCTGGGATAATGGTGGCGCAACATCCCGGCACAGGAGCCGGAGGGCACGATCACGGGGATCGGCTCATTGAAATGGCGCACCACCCGGCGGGCAACAGCCCGGGCTTCGTCATCGTAGCCGGAATTGTAGGGCGGTTGCCCGCAGCAGGTCTGTTCTTCCGGGAAGACCACCTCGATGCCCTCCCGTTCCAACAGACGCACGGCCGCCATGCCGGCCCGGGGATGGAAAACGTCAATCAGGCAGGTGCCAAAAAGATAAACGCGATGGATCGCAGGAGCGTTCATGCAGTAACCCGGCGTTAGTGAGGATGCTTTGTATAGACTAGTGTGCTATCGAGGCAAGATAGAACCTCGCGGGCTCAGACATTGGTCGCAGGCCCCTTGTGGATGCCGGCCCCAAAGCGCCAAGGTGGGACTTTCCAGCCGCATTCAGCGCCCCATCGGTTTGTCTGTGGAACCGTTGCCCGGGTTCGGCGACAAACCCATGGAGCGTGTTGCCTCCCGAGCGAATCCGCTCGTCAATGTCCCTGCGTGGGGACGTCGCCGGTCTATGGTATCGGCCTGCAAGATATCGAACCTGTTCTATGCTTATTGGAGCGTTTTGCGAGGCTTTCCCGCCTTTTCAGGGGCAGTCGGCCGCTCACGGGGTCCGGCCGTATCGCCGCAGTTTCGGACCCGGACAGTGATTCCCTGCACCAACAATTTGACGCCTTACGAGGAGGGTTGGATGTATCAGGACGAAGATCCTATCGAAACCCAGGAATGGATGGAGGCGCTGGATTCCCTGATCGAGAATGAAGGAATCGAGCGTGCCAAGTTTATCCTGGAGCGCCTGTCGGAACGGGCCAGCAAAGACGGCACTCCGCTGCCCTATTCGATCACTACGCCGTTCCGCAACACGATTCCCGTCACCCAGGAAGCGCGCATGCCGGGTGACCTGTTCATGGAACGCCGCATCCGCTCACTGATCCGCTGGAACGCGCTGGCGATGGTCCTGCGGGCCAACAAGCGACCGGGCGAACTGGGCGGCCATATCTCCTCGTTTTCCTCCGCGGCCACGCTCTACGACGTGGGTTTCAACTACTTCTTCAACGCCGGGAACGAGAAGCAGGAATCGGATCTGGTCTACTTCCAGGGACATTCGTCGCCCGGGATCTACGCCCGCTCCTTCCTGGAAGGACGTTTTGACGAAGAACATCTGGACAAGTACCGGGAAGAGGTGGATGGCAACGGGCTGTCGTCCTATCCCCACCCCTGGTTGATGCCGGATTATTGGCAATTCCCGACGGTGTCCATGGGTCTGGGGCCGATCCAGGCGATCTACCAGGCCCACGTGATGAAGTACCTGCACAGTCGCGAGCTGGTCGATATGGGTGATCGCCACGTCTGGTGCTTCGTCGGTGACGGCGAGTGCGACGAACCGGAAACCCTGGGTGCGATCGCCCTGGCCGGACGTGAGAAACTGGATAACCTGATCTTCGTGATCAACTGCAACCTGCAGCGCCTGGATGGCCCGGTACGGGGCAACGGCAAGATCATCCAGGAGATGGAAGGCGTCTTCCGTGGAGCCAACTGGAACGTCCTCAAAGTGGTCTGGGGCCGCATGTGGGACCAGCTATTCGAGCGTGATACCGACGGCATCATGCAGCGGACCATGGACGAGTGTTGCGACGGCGACCTGCAGAACTTCAAGAGCAACGGCGCGGCCTACACCCGCAAGAACTTCTTCGGCCGCTACCCGGAACTGGCCAAAATGGTCGAGGACCTGTCCGACGAGGACATCGGCCAGCTCAACCGCGGCGGCCACGATCCCTACAAGGTGTATGCGGCCTATCACGATGCGGTCCACCACAAGGGCCAGCCCACAGTCATCCTGGCACACACCATCAAGGGCTACGGCTTCGGTGCTGCTGGCGAGGCGCAGAACACGGCTCATTCCCTGAAGAAGCTGGACATCAATGGACTCAAGGCCTTCCGCGATCGCTTCGGCATTCCGCTCAAGGATGAAGAGTTGAAGGACGTGCCGTACTACCGCCCGGCGCCGGACAGTCCCGAGATGGTGTACATGAAGAAGCGCCGGCAGGAGCTGGGTGGCTTCTATCCCAAGCGTCGCAAGGACAGCCAGCCGTTGAAGATCCCGGAGCTGGATATTTTCAGCAACCTGCTGGAAGGCTCCGGCGACCGGGAAATTTCCACCACCATGGCCTTCGTGCGTCTGCTGACGTCGCTGACCAAGGACAAGCGGGTCGGTAAACGGGTGGTACCGATCGTGCCGGACGAGGCGCGGACCTTCGGCATGGAAGGCATGTTCCGGCAACTGGGGATCTACACTTCCGAAGGGCAGAAGTACACGCCCCAGGATCGCGACCAGATCATGTACTACAAGGAGGACAAGCAAGGCCAGATCCTCGAGGAAGGCATCACCGAGGACGGCTCCATGGCGGCCTGGATGGCCTGCGCCACCTCCTACAGCACCAACGATTTCCCGCTGATTCCGTTCTACAGCTTCTATTCCATGTTCGGCTTCCAGCGCGTGGGCGACCTGGCCTGGGCCTCCGGCGACATCCAGGCCCGCGGCTTCCTGATGGGCGGCACCTCCGGGCGCACGACGCTCAATGGCGAGGGGCTTCAGCACCAGGACGGTCACAGCCACATCCTCGCCCAGACCATTCCCACCTGCGTGGCCTACGACCCGGCCTACGCGTACGAGATGGCGGTGGTGGTTCACGATGGCATGAAGCGGATGTACGAGGACAATGAAAATGTCTTCTACTACATCACCATCATGAACGAGAACTACCTGCAGCCGGCCATGCCCAAGGGCATCGAGAACGGCATCGTCAAGGGCATGTACAAGCTGGAATCGGTGGAGACGAAAGGCCGCAAGAAAACGCCCCGGGTCCAGCTGCTGGGGTGCGGCGCGATCCTCAACGAGGTGCGCGAAGCCGCCAAGCTGCTGCGGGACGATTACAGCGTGGCCAGCGACGTCTGGAGCGTCACCAGCTTCAACGAACTGGCTCGCGACGGGCAGCATGTGGATCGCTGGAACAAGCTGCACCCGGACGACAAGGCCAAGCAGTCCTATGTCACCAAGTGCCTGGAGAAACAGAAGGGCCCGGTGGTGGCGTCCACCGACTACATGAAACTCTACGCCGACCAGATCCGCCGTTGGGTGCCGACCCACTATGAGGTGCTCGGCACCGACGGCTTCGGTCGCAGCGATACCCGGGAACGGCTCCGCAGCTTCTTCGAAGTGGACCGTTACCACGTGGTGGTGGCGGCCCTGAGCGCGCTGTCGGTCGACGGAGACATCAAACAGGAGCAGGTTTTGGACGCGATGCGCAAGTACGGGATCGATCGCAATAAACCCAATCCGGTGAAGAGCTAAGGAGACCGCCATGAGTGAACAGGACATCAAGGTGCCCGATCTTGGCGGTGCGGATGAGGTTGAAGTCATCGAGATCACCGTCAGCAAGGGCGACACCGTCGAAGAGGAGGATTCGATCCTGACGGTGGAATCGGACAAGGCGTCGGTGGATCTGCCGGCGCCGGTGGCCGGCAAGATCACCAAGATCAGCGTCAAGGTGGGCGACAAGATCAAGGAAGGCGATGTGGTCGGCACGATTGACGCCGAGGGTGCCGGCGGCGAGTCGTCTGAGGAAGACGATCAGCCGGAAGACAAGGCGGCCGACTCGTCCGATACCTCGTCCCAAAATACATCGTCTGACGAGAAGGCGTCCGCCAGGAAATCCTCTGGAAAATCCGGCGGCGGTTCCCGCAAGGAAACGGTGAAAGTGCCCAATCTCGACGGGACGGAAGACGTGCCGGTCATCGAGATCAATGTGAAGGCTGGGGATGAGGTCGCTGAGGAAGATCCGCTGGTCACCGTGGAATCCGACAAGGCCACCTTCGAAATTCCGTCGCCCTACGCCGGCAAGGTTGGCAAGGTGCTGGTCAAGGAAGGGGACAAGTTGTCCGAAGGCGACGACCTGCTGGAGATGACGATCTCCGACGACGGCGGAGCCGATAGTGACGAAGAGACCGGCAGCGAGGAAGCGCCTGCCGAGGCATCGGATGCACCGGCTGAAAAGGCGGAAGATAAGGCACCGAAATCCGGCAAGAAGGCATCGGGCGGCGGTTCCCGTAAGGAAACGGTCAAAGTGCCGAGCATGGATGGCGCGGAGGACGTCCCGGTCATCGAGGTGAACGTCAGCAAGGGCGACGAGGTCGCCGAGGAAGACCCGCTGGTGACGGTGGAGTCTGACAAGGCCACCTTCGAGATTCCTTCTCCCTACGCCGGCAAGATCGACAAGGTGCTGGTCAGCGAAGGGGACAAGTTGTCCGAAGGTGACGACCTGCTGGAAATGACCGTGTCCGGCGATGACCAGGGCGAAGAGGAGGCCGACGAGGCGCCGGCAGAAGGTCAGAAAGAGGCGACGCGGCAGAGCCCGGAACGTCAGCAACCGGCCCGCAGCGACACGGAATCCGAACCCAAGACCAGCGGCAAGGTGCACGCTGGCCCTGCCGTGCGCAAGCTGGCCCGGGAGTTCGGTGTTGATATGGCCCGGATCAAGGGCAGTGGGCCGAAGGGCCGCATCCTCAAGGATGACGTCCAGGCCTACGTGAAGGGCGAGCTGCAGAAAACCCAGGAAGGCGGCGTGGCCGCACCCGGCGGCGGTGGTGGCATTCCTGGCGTCAAACTGCCGGACTTCAGCCAGTTTGGTGAGATTGAGCGGGAAGCCATGTCACGCATCCAGGTGGCCACCGCCAACAACATGCAGCGCAACTGGCTCAACGTGCCGCACGTGACCCAACACGACGAGGCGGACATCACCGACATGGATGCCTTCCGCAAGAGCCTCAAGGCCGAAGGCGAGAAGCGTGGGGTCAAGATGACGCCGCTGGCGTTCATGCTCAAGGCCTGCGCCCAGGCCCTGACGGAACTGCCCCAGTTCAACGTGTCGCTGGACATGGAGCGCAAGGAGCTGATCCGCAAGCAGTACATCCACATCGGCATCGCGGTGGATACGCCCAACGGGCTGATGGTGCCGGTGATCCGGGATGTGGATAAGAAAGGCCTGTGGGAGCTGGCGGAGGAAGCCTCCGACATGGCCGCCAAGGCCCGGGACAAGAAGCTCAAACCCAACGAAATGCAGGGTGGCTGCTTCTCCATCACCAGCCTGGGCGGCATCGGTGGCATGGCGTTTACCCCCATCGTCAGCACCCCGGAAGTGGCGATCCTAGGTGTCTCGAAAGCCTCGATGAAACCGGTGTGGGACGGTGAGGCCTTCGAGCCGCGGCTGATGATGCCGTTGTCGCTGTCCTACGATCACCGCGCCGTGAATGGGGCGGATGCCGCGCGGTTTACGACGTTGCTGGGGCAGTTGCTGGGGGATGTCCGGCGATTGCTGTTGTAAATGTCGGGTGCGCGGAAAGCAGGCTTCGGCCTGCTTTTTTGTTGCGTGCGGGTTGGGTTTGCTGAGCTCGGGGCAGAAGCCAATGGGCGCCATCGCTTCCGTCGCCTAAGAGGGCCGTCCGTGGCCGCTTATGCGACGAGGACATCCTGTCCTCTGCTCCAGCGATGGCGCCCATTGGCTTCGATTTGAGATTTGTGCAGAACGCGACCTGGTTTGCGCTTGATGCCAGTCACTCGAGCTATGGGCGAAACAAATGGATGTCAGACCTGGAGGAGGGACAAGGATGTCCCGGTTGTATTAGCCGGCCAGGGACGGCCGTCTAATACAACGGAAGGGCTGGCATCCATTTGATTCGCTTCCACCGAATCAAAGCCGATGTGGCGTCGCAGCCGGAAGCAATACAATAAAGAAGATCAATCCAGAAACGCCCGCAACTCCTGCTGCATGTCCTCCTCCAGATAGCAGGTCACGAACTTGCCATCCTTCTCCACACGAATCAGCCCGGCGTTCACCAATTCCTTGATGTGATGGGAAATGGTCGGCGCGCCCACTTTCATGGAATTGATGAAATCCACCAATTTGCAGCCGCTGTCTTTCATCGGGCTGACCCGGGCGGCCTTGATCTGCTGGTAGATGCGCAGGCGGTTGGGGTTGGACAGTGCCTTGAAGGCACGTGCCAGGCGTTCGGAATGGGGCAGTTCTCTGATTGGCATAACGGTCCCGACAGCAGTCTTTAAAGGCCATTCTATTACAGTTTGACAATTATCGAAACGTATAATAATTTGACGATTGTCGAATTATGAAAGGATCACGATCCCATGAAGAACGGCCTCAAGAACAAGCGCGCCGACGACGGCGCCCGGATGAGCGCCAGCGATCTGCTGGGCCAGCCCCTGACGCTGCGCAATGGCAATGTCCTGCCGAATCGCTTCGCCAAGTCCGCCATGAGTGAAACCATGGGGACGCTGGACAACCGCGTCACCCAGGACCTGGCCACGCTCTACGACACCTGGGCCGAAGGCGGCACCGGCCTGCTGATTACGGGGAACGTGATGATCGACCGGCGTCACACCGGCGAGCCGCAGAACGTGGTGCTGGAAGACGAGCGCGATCTGCCGGCCCTCCAGACCTGGGCCGCCGCAGGCCAGAGGCGCGGCAACGCCATCTGGATGCAGTTGAATCATCCGGGCAAGCAGAGCCCCAAGATGCTGAACCGCGACCCGGTCTCTCCCAGCGCGATCCCGTTCCGCAAGGAACTGCAAAGTATGTTCGCCACGCCTCGGGCCCTGACCGGCCCGGAGATTGACGACATCATCAAGCGGTTCGGACGCAGTGCGGCCATTGCCGAGAAGGCCGGTTTCGATGGGGTACAGATCCACGGCGCCCACGGCTATCTGATCAGCCAGTTCCTGTCACCGCACCACAACCAGCGCACGGACGACTGGGGCGGCACGGCCGAGAAGCGCATGCGCTTCGTGGTGGAAGTCTACAAAGCCATTCGGGCCGCCACCTCGGAAACATTCAACGTGGGTATCAAGTTGAACTCGGCAGATTTCCAGCGCGGCGGTTTCACCGAAGAAGAGTCGCTGATGGTGATCGAGACGCTGGCGGATCTGGGCATCGACCTGATCGAAATCTCCGGCGGCAACTACGAAAACCCGGCGATGGCCAAAGGCACCAAGGCCAGTACCCGGGCCCGGGAAGCCTACTTCCTGGAGTTTGCCGAGAAAGTGCGTGAACGGACCGACGTGCCCTTGATGGTAACCGGCGGCTTCCGCACCCGGGACGGCATGGCGGCCGCGATCAAGAGTGGCGCCACCGATCTGGTCGGCCTGGCGCGTCCGCTGGCGGTGGAGCCGGATTTCCCGCGCCTGATCCTGGCCGGTGCCGATTTCACCAGCGCCGTACGCCCCATCAAGACGGGTATCAAAGCCATCGACAACATGGGATTGATGGAAGTGAGTTGGTACACCCGGCAACTGGAGCGTATGGGGCGCGGTAAGTCGCCACGTCAGCACGATCGCGGTTTACTGTCGCTGATGCAGGTAATTTCGGTGATGACGACCCGGGGATTGAGAACGCGTCTTCGGGCCGGGGAGTAAGTGATCGGGCCCGGGTATACCGGGCCCGATACGAATCAGTTGGCGAAGTACATCCAGTCGAAGTAATCGTGCAGGTCGTCCATGACGGCCGCTTCGAACGGGTGGGTCAGTTCAAACAGCAGGCTGGTGTGTTCAGCTTGTTTCATAAGGCATCACCTCCAAACGGTGCAATCCGGTTCCATTCAGTCCTGAGGCCTGACTTCGCGCGCCTCTGTCCTCTACGAAAGCATTGGCTGTGCCATGTGTTGCAACGTCCGCTAAATCAGTCGGTTGGTTTTTGATCGCCCGCCTGTTGCCCTGTTCACTTGCCCCATGTTGAGTCGCATCGTGTGAAGTTGGTGCGTGCACGCCGCTTTACTGTCTAAAGTGGACGTCAGGGTGTTCGACTATTCAGCGCAAACCTGACTTCCATCAATGGGAGCCCGCAGGCGGACTGCTACTGTTCAGGGATAAAGCGCCGTTGGCAGTCTTCCGTTCTGAGTGAGGGGCCGTGAATTACGCGAACGAATTGAAGGCGTTCCCCATGGGGATCGATACCCATCAGGAACTGGTGGTCTACATGCGGGACGACTGTCACCTGTGCCGCTCCGAGGGTTTCGTCGCCAGCAACCGTCTGAACGTGTCCTGTGGCGGTCGATCCATTATTGCGGTGCTGAATGTGGTCTATGGCGGCCATATCCCGCATGGCCATATCGGGCTGTCCAACAGTGCCCTGGAACGCCTTTGGGTGCGGCCGGGGACACCGTTGACGATCAAGCACGCGCCGCCAATTCGATCGCTCGCCGCCGTGCGCAAGAAGGTGTTTGGTCATACCCTCAGCGATCACGACATCACCGCCATCATCGACGACGTCACCCGCCACCGCTACAGCGATATCGAAATTGCCGCCTTTCTCAGTGTCTGTGCCTGCGGCCGGTTGTCGCTGGCGGAAATTACCGACCTGACCCGGGCCATGGTGGCCAGTGGCGAACGACTGGCCTGGGGCGACGACCGCGCGATTTACGACAAACACTGCATCGGCGGCCTGCCGGGCAACCGCACCACGCCATTGGTGGTGGCGATCTGCAGCGCCGGTGGGCTGGTCATGCCCAAAACCTCTTCCCGGGCCATCACATCGCCGGCCGGCACGGCGGATACCATGGACGCGCTCACCCATGTGGATCTCGGTGTAGCGGACATTCGCCGTGTCGTGGAGGAGGCCGGCGCCTGCCTGGCCTGGGGCGGTTCGATGAACCTGAGCCCCGCCGACGATCTGCTGATCCGGATCGAACGGGCCCTGGAACTCGACGGCGAAGGGCAACTGATCGCCTCGGTGCTGTCCAAGAAGATTGCAGCCGGTTCCACCCATGTACTCATCGATATCCCGGTTGGCCCCACCGCCAAAGTCCGCAGCCAGCCGGAAGCGGAGCGGCTGGAATCCCTGCTGGTGGAAGTGGGCGCGGCCTGTGGCCTGTCGGTACGCTGTGTTGTGACCGATGGTCGGGGACCGGTGGGGCGGGGTATTGGCCCGGTGGAAGAAGCCCGGGATGTGCTGGCGGTATTACAACAAACACCTGAGGCGCCGGCCGACCTGCGCGATCGGGCACTTGAGTTGGCCTCTCACCTGTTCGATATGGCCAGTGGTCAGGGACTGGCGGCCGGTCGAGAACAGGCCCGTGCGCTGCTTGAGGATGGCCATGCCTGGGCCCAGTTCAGGCGGATCGTGACCGCCCAGGGCGGGCTCAAGACGTTGCCTCAGGCCGTTTACACGCATGAGGAGAAGGCCGCCCGCCGCGGTGTGCTTAACGCCATCGACAACCGCCGGCTGGCCAAGCTGGCTAAACTGGCCGGTGCGCCCGCCAGCAAAGCGGCCGGACTGCGACTCAGCGTGGCGCTGGGCGACCGCGTTGAAGCGGGGCAGCCCCTGTTCCAGCTGTTCAGCGAAAGCGCCGGAGAGCGGGATTATGCCCTGGACTACTACGCCTCCGAACAACCCATCTTCAGCCTGGTGAACCAACCATGACGCCCGATGCCGAGACTACGCCGCTGCTGTTTGCGTTCCAGGAGCTACCGCTGCAAAAACCCCTCTGTGATCGATTGAGGGCCCAGGTCGGACAACTGGAGTCGCGGCATTTTCCAGACGGTGAGAGCTATGTGCGCGTCCACTCGGATGTAACCGGGCGGCACTGCATCCTGTTGGCCGACCTGTCGCGTCCGGACGATCGCTACTTGTCGCTGATCTTCCTGGCGGACACCCTGCGGGATCTCGGAGCGGCCTCGGTGGGACTGGTGGCCCCCTATCTTTGCTATATGCGCCAGGATGCCCGCTTCCAATCCGGTGAAGCGATCACCTCGAAAATTTTTGCCCGGAGCCTGTCTGCCCACATCGACTGGCTGGTCACCGTGGAGCCGCACCTGCATCGCTTCCGCAGTCTGGATCAGCTGTACAGCGTACCCAGCCGCGTGGTGCAGGCGGCGCCGGCGTTGGTCGAGTGGCTGGGTCAGCGTCGGCATCTGTTGTTGGTGGGGCCGGATGCGGAGAGTGAGCACTGGGTGGCCGAGATCGCCCGTCGCAGCGGCCACCCTTATGTGATTGGCCATAAGGAGCGTCTGGGCGATCGTCATGTGCGGGTCACGCTGCCGCCGGTGGAGCAGTACGACGACCGTGTGGCGGTCATCATCGATGACGTCATATCCAGCGGCCATACCATTCTCAAGTGCCTGCAGGCCCTGGAAGCCGGCGGCATCGAACAGGTGGAGTGCGCGGCGGTGCACGGCATCTTTGCGGACGAGTCGGACGCCCAACTGGTGGGCGCCGGCCTGGCCGGACTGGTGACGACCAACACGGTGCCGCATGCCACCAACGTGATCGATGTCAGTCCATTGCTCGCGCCGGCGATACAGGCGTGTCTGAGATCTGCACAGGAGACCTGACAATGCGGATTACCTTTCTCGGCGGTGCGGAAACGGTCACCGGCTCGAAATTCCTGATGGAGACCGAACGCACCCGGGTGCTGGTCGATTGCGGATTGTTCCAGGGTTACAAGTGGCTGCGCCGACGCAACCGGGAGCCGCTGCCCATGGACATCGACAAACTGGATGCGATCGTCCTGACCCACGCGCACCTGGACCACTCCGGTTACATTCCGGTGCTTTACAAAGCGGGCTACCGCGGGCCCGTATTTACCCACCACGCGTCCCGGGAGCTCTGCGCCATCCTGCTGGCGGACAGCGGCCACCTGCAGGAAGAGGAGGCGGACTACCTGGGCCGGCACAAACTCAGCCGCCACGAAAAACCCGAGCCCCTGTACGACCGGGCCACCGCCGAAGCCAGCATGGCGTTGTTCCAGTCGGTGGGATACCACGAGACCTTCGCAGTGGGTGATTTCCAGTTTCACCTCCAGTCGGCAGGTCACATCCTCGGATCGGCCAGCGTGATCATCGAGGTCGAAGGCAAACGTATCGGCGTTTCCGGCGATGTGGGCCGGCCTCACGACCTGTTCATGAACCCCCCACCACCGTTGCCGGAACTGGACCTGCTGTTGCTCGAGTCCACCTACGGCAATCGCCGTCATCCGGATGACGACCCCTACAGCGAACTGGCCCGGATTGTTAATGAAACCATCAGCGGTGGCGGCAACGTTCTGATTCCTTCCTTTGCGGTGGGGCGCGCCCAGGTGCTGCAGTACATGCTGGCTCGCCTGATCCGCGAACAGCGCATTCCGGAAATTCCCATCTACCTGGACAGTCCGATGGCGATCGACGTGTCCGGCATTTACTGGAACTACCCCGAGCAGCACCGGCTGAGTGAGAAGGAATGCCATGAGATGGCCAGCGCCGCCATCTACACCCGCTCCGTGGACGAGTCCAAAGCGCTGACCAACCAGGCGTTCCCGCACGTGGTGATTGCGGGCAGCGGCATGGCGACCGGCGGACGCATTTTGCACCACTTCAAGGAGCGTCTGGGCGATCCACGCACGACCGTGTTGTTCGCCGGCTATCAGGCCGGCGGAACACGGGGCGCGAAGATGATGGCCGGGGCCGAAGCCGTGAAAATCCACGGCAGTTGGATTCCCATCAAGGCGCGTATCGAGATGCTGGACGGCCTGTCGGCCCATGCGGATTACGTCGAGCTGGAGCAGTGGTTGAAGGCGAGTGATCTACGTCCCGGAACGGCAATTCAACTCGTTCACGGCGAGCCGGAATCGTCGGAAACCCTGCGCGATTATCTCCGGCAGCGGACAAAGTTCGAGGTGGATATCGCGGGCTATCACACCATCCTGCGGGTCTGACCGTCAGACATAAAAAAGCCCCGGTGGACCGGGGCTTTTCGGGGTTGGCTGTGGATCAGAAGTTGTACTGACCGGCGAACATGATGCGGCTGGCATCACCGTCGTCGCCATTTTGCTTGTCGACCATGAAGTAGGCGTATTCAACACCCATGGTGACGTTCTTCACCGGACTCCACATGTAGTTGACCATGGCGTTGCTGTTGGTTTCGTGTTCTTCGCCAACAACGGCAGTGCCGAGGTCATCCTCTGCGTCATCCCAGTCGTTAGTGACCCAGCCATAACCAGCATTGACTGAGCCCGGGCCAACATCGACACCGATGCCAAGCGTTGCGCCGTAACCGCTGATGGTTTCCAGATCACCATTGCCTTTAACGTATGCGTCGGCTGCACCGAAGTTATCGCCGGAACGATACAGGTAGGCGTTAGCACCATCGCTGTAGGCAATAGCACCTTGGAGGCTGACGGTATCGGTGACGGCAAACTTGGCTGCACCGAAAACCGCATAACCGATGGCCTGATCATCCGCTACGCCGACATCGTATTCGACTTGGTGCAGTAGAGCAGCGGCAGAGAGCGACAGTGGGCCAGACGAGTTTTCAAAGCGGGCTGTCAAAGTTGGCAAGCTATTCTTGGTAGCAATCTCATCATCATCAACCGCTGGGTCAGGGTCGAGAATGCTTGTATTGTTATCTTCCAAAGAAACAGACAATGGGCCAGTGGTATAGCGAGCCTGTGTTACCCGGCCCTGAAGACCGGCGTTACCAGCCAGGGCGTCGAAGTCCAAGACAGAAGTATTGCCTACAAAGCTATTAAAGTTGGACCAAGTTTGCCCCAGAAGGACACCGTTGTATTCCCCGTACGCATGGCGTAGGCGCAGGTCGCCGCCGCCGTTACCACGGAAGTCGCCTTCGACAACAACCTTCACACCTTGCTCGGAGGTGACTTTGACACCCAGGCGGGATTGGACCGCATCCGCATCGAAATGACCCGTGATTTCGTCATCTTCGGCAGCACCGGTGTTCACCTTGTCGAAGGAACCGGCCTGGGTGGATATCCCGATATCCTCATCGATGTCGTAAACAGCGTTCATGCGGGCGTAACCGTACAGCTCGGCATCGATTGACCCTGGATTGAGTTCGATAGCGCTGGCCTGGGAGGCGAGCCCCAGTACCATCGCCGCCGTTGTTGCCTGAACTGCGATTGTTATTTTGTTGCGGTTCATTGAAGTGTTCTCCATGCGTTATTGTTGTGTTGCGTCTTCTTCAAAGTAGTTACGGTTTGGTGACAATTCAAACAGGTTGGTCATTATTTATACCAAGGTCTAATTCCCGGGAAACTCCTTTTTAATCGCGGTCCAGTGAGGCTTTGTTCACGTAAAGGATAAACATGTCTGAGACCGTCGCCTTCCTCGATTCCGCCACCTTCGCCTTTCTCGATCTGGAGACCACCGGCGGTAACGCCATGCACGACCGGATCACCGAGATTGGCATCCGCTTCTGGCGCAACGGCGAGGTGGTGGATGAATGGCAGACCCTGCTGAATCCGGAAACGCGAATTTCCTCTTTTATTGAACGGCTTACGGGCATCAATAATGACATGGTGGCCGACGCCCCGCGCTTCGCGGAGATCGCCGATACCCTGCGGGAAAAACTGAAAGACACGGTGTTTGTGGCGCACAACGCCCGCTTCGATTACGGCTTTATCAAGGCCGAATTCCGTCGACTCGGGCAGGCGTTCTCGTCTCGCGTCCTTTGTACGGTCAAGCTGTCCCGCCGGCTGTATCCGGAATTCCGGCGCCACAACATGGATGCCCTTATTGCCCGGCATGGGTTGCCCGATGTGCAGCGTCACCGGGCCATGGGCGATGTGACCGCAATGCAGGCGTTTTTCGAAGCCTCGTTGCAGGACAAGGGCGCGGAGCAGGTGGAAGCCGCTGTCAGGCACCTGCTGCGCCGTCCCAGCGTGCCGTCGCATTTGCCGCCGGATATCCTGGAAACCCTGCCCCAGGCGCCGGGCGTCTACCGCTTCTACGGCGAAAACGACGTGCTGCTGTATGTGGGCAAAAGCACCAATATCCTGCAGCGTGTGGCCTCGCATTTTTCCGGCGACCACAATTCCCACCGGGGCGTGCGCATGTCCCAGAGTCTGCGTCGGGTGGACTGGACGGAAACCGCCGGCGAACTCGGGGCGCTGTTGCTGGAATTGCACCAGATCAAGACCCTCAACCCGCTCTACAACCGGCGCTCCCGGGCCGCCAAGACACTGGTCAGCATCGAACTGACTCACAATGATGCTGGCTATCTGCAGGCCCGGCTGGCGCGTGAAATCGAGCCGCACCGACTGGGGGATTACTTCGGACTGTTCCGCAGCATCCGGGACGCCGAACGGGCCCTGAAAGGCATCGCCGCCAAGAACGACCTCTGCAACAAATTGCTGGGGCTGGAGCCGGAAGGTGAGGGGCCCTGTTTCCAGCGCACGCTGGGCCGTTGCAAGGGGGCATGCGAAGACGATGAGGACGTCACCCGCTACAACCTGCGCATGCAGATCGGCTTCCACAACCTGCGTTTGACCACCTGGCCCTGGCAGGGTCCGGTCGGTGTGGTCGAACACAACCGGGAGCGGGATCGCACCGATATCCTTGTCATCTACAACTGGATGCACATCGCCACGCTGCACGATGAAAGCGATCTCCAGGATCTCTCCCTGGGCGGTCAGAGTGTCACCTTCGACCTGGATTCCTATAAACTGGTGGTGAAAGCCCTGATGGGGCGGGACGGTCGATCCCGTCGCATTGTCGAGCTGCCTGCAGTGAGCACGCCGGATATCCTGATACCGGACGGCTGACTGTCCGAATAAACCTGTCTGCCGGGAGAGAACTGCTTGTCGCTGCGTGTTGGATTGTTGTTGCTGCCGGGTGCCTCCGCACTGACCTACGCGGCCGCGGTCGAACCGATGCAGGCGGCCAACCGTCTGCTGGGCGAGACGTGTTTCTCCATCGAGCATTTGGGCCTGGGCGCCGCTTTCGGTTCCGGCCTGCCGATTCCCCAGACCCCCCTTGATCGTTGCGATCCACCTCTGGACTGGCTGCTGCTGGTGGGCGGGCATGCGCCGCCGCGCGAATTGCCCGACGATTTCGTCGAGCAACTGAATCATCACGCCGACGGCGTCTCGATGATGGGCGGCCTTGCCAGCGGCGGTCTTTTACTGGCGGAAGCGGGTTTGCTGGATGGCTATCGTGCGGCGCTGCATGGTTTGCCCACATCACAGCTGCGCGAGCGTTTTCCGGCCATTCGCCAGACCGAAGACGTGTTCTGCGTCGATCGCAATCGCCTGACCTGTCGCGGCGCTACGGCAGCACAGGATTTGATGATCTGGACCATCGGTCGCGAATTGGGCCGTGATGTGGCCGAGGCGCTGGCCCAGTGGTTTGTCCGCGAACGGGTCGGGGAGCCGGAGCTTGGTGGTGGCGCCGAACTCGATCAGGCCACCCGCGCCGAACAGCCGGCCCTGGCCGAGGCCGTCGACCTGATGTTCGCCAACATCGAGGAACCGCTGTCCGGTGACGACATCGCCGGTCACGTGAACCTGTCCCGGCGCCAGTTGGAGCGGTTGTTCCGCAAGTATCTCGACACCGTCCCGTCCCGCTATTACCTCAAGATCCGGCTGGATCGTGCCCGTGAACTCGTCCGTAACAGTGCATTGAGCCTGACGGATATTGCGTTGTCCTGCGGCTTTTCCTCAGGGGCGCATTTCAGCACCACCTACCGTAATGCCTTCGGATTAACGCCGTCAGAAGATCGCGAGGTCTGAGTCCGGGCTTCATTCAACAGCGAATTCTCCGAGTCCAGTAGGTTGGGCTGACGCAGGAAGCCCAACAATAAGCGAAGCGGGCACCGGACGTTCCCGTTACCGTGGGACAGGCTTGGAGCATGGGTTCTCAAAAACCGGTTTGGTGACCCTTGGATAGGATTGGCCGCAAGCCCGGCTTGTTGGGCTTTCTGCGTCAGCCCAACCTACCAGAGACTCTGATCTCTGACGTTAACTCCAAAGCTTGTTGGCTTCGGTTAGACCGTGTTGCAAGTCGCCGGGGCCCTGGCGGGCCCTCCGACGCTAAAGCGTCGGCTACATTTTTCTGCGAACTCATCGTTATTTGTCAGGTCGCAATCCTGTAACGGCCGGGTCGCATTCCTGAAAGCGACATGGGTGGCGCCCGTCTAGACTCGTTGCCAGTTTCTGCCAACACCCAACAACGAGGCTCCTATGACAACACCTTCCATTACCCGAGAAATGTTTGATGACGTGATGGTCCCCAACTACGCGCCGGGCAAGATCATCCCCGTTCGTGGCGAAGGATCGCGAGTCTGGGATCAGGAAGGTAAGGAATACGTGGACCTGGCCGGCGGCATCGCCGTGACGTCCCTGGGCCACGCCCACCCGGGCCTGCTGGGTGCACTGACCAGCCAGGCCGAGAAGATCTGGCACCTGTCCAACGTCATGACCAACGAGCCGGCCATCCACCTGGCCAAGACCCTGTGCGACCTGACCTTCGCCGAGCGCGTGTTCTTCGCCAATTCCGGTGGTGAAGCCAACGAAGCGGCCTTCAAGCTGGCCCGTCGCTACGCGTGGCAGCACTTCGGTGGCGAGAAGAACGAAATCATCTCGTTCAAGAACAGCTTCCATGGCCGCACCCTGTTTACCGTCAGCGTCGGCGGTCAGCCCAAGTACCTGGAAGGCTTCGAGCCGGCGCCGAAGGGCATCCACCACGCCGACTTCAACGATCTGGCCAGCGTCGAGAAGCTGATCTCCGACAAGACCTGCGCCATCGTGGTCGAGCCGATTCAGGGCGAGGGCGGCATCCTGCCGGGCGAGCAGTCCTTCCTGGAAGGCCTGCGCGAGCTGTGTGACAAACACAACGCGCTGCTGGTGTTCGATGAAGTCCAGACAGGCGTTGGTCGTACCGGCCACCTCTATGCTTACCAGATGTACGGCGTGACCCCGGACATCCTCTCCACCGCCAAATCCCTCGGCGGCGGCTTTCCGATCGGCGCCATGCTGACCACCGCCAAGATCGCCGAAAGCCTCGGTGTCGGTACCCATGGCAGCACCTACGGCGGTAACCCGCTGGCGTGTGCGGTCGCCCAGCGCGTCATCGACATCGTCAGCCAGCCGGACGTGCTCAAGGGCGTCGAAGCACGCTCCAAGCGCCTGCGCGAAGGCATGGAAAAGATCGGCCAACAATACGGCGTGTTCGAACAGGTGCGTGGCGCTGGCCTGTTGCTCGGCGGTGTACTCACCGAAGAATGGAAGGGCAAGGCCAAGGAATTCCTCAATGCCGGCCTGGATGAAGGCGTCATGGTACTGGTGGCTGGTGCCAACGTGGTCCGTCTGGCGCCTTCGCTGATCATCCCCGAGTCCGACATCGACGAGGCACTGGTCCGCTTCGAACGCGCTGTCGCCAAAATCGCCGGTTAATGAATCCGGTGGCGGGCTCCCAAAAGGAGCCCGCCTCCGGGCACATCACAGGAGTTACCTCTCATGTGGATTGTCCGTCCTGCTCGCCACGAAGACCTGGCCGGTATCGAAAAGCTGGCAACGGCTCACGGTGCCCGGGTCTCGACGCTGCCCCAATCCCGGGACAAGCTGAGCGAGAAAATTGATCATTCGCAGCGCTCCCTGGCCGGTGATCCCGCGCTGGCGGATCGCGAGCGTTTCCTGTTCGTGCTGGAGGACTCCGACACCGGCCGCATCCACGGTACCGCCGGTATCGATGCCCGCGCCGGCAACAGCCAGCCGTTCTACAACTACCGCCGCGATGAGCTGATCCACGCCTCCCACGAACTGGATGTGGCCAAGCGCGTGGCCGTGCTGTATCCGACCCACGAGCTCACCGGCAAGACGCTGCTGTGCTCGTTCACCATCGATCCGGAGCTGCGCGATACCGAAGCCTTCGAGTTGCTGTCCCGCTCGCGCCTGCTGTTCATCGATCGTCATCGCGAGCGCTTTTCCGACGACGTGGTGGTGGAAATCCAGGGCGTCCAGACCGAGGAAGGCGACGCGCCGTTCTGGGACAGCCTGGGGCGTCACTTTTTCCACATGGATTTCGCCACGGCGGATTACTACTCCGGCGTGAAGACCAAGACGTTCATCGCCGAGCTGATGCCGCCCAACCCGATCTACGTGACGCTGCTGTCCGATGCGGCCCAGGCCGCCATCAGCGAGCCGCACGAGGCCGCCGCACGGACCTGTCAGTTGCTGGAGCGGGAAGGGTTCCGCGTGAGCCAGCACATCGACATCTTCGACGGTGGCCCGGTGCTGGAAGCCCGGACTGACGAGCTGACCTCCATCACCCGCCGCCGCAACAAGACCGCGCGCCGGGGTGAGGGCAGCCGGGGTGTGCGTTACCTCGTAGCCAACGGCGACAGTGAAAGCTTCCGCTGTTCCCTGACCAACGTCAGCGACGGCCTGGGCGACGTGGTGCGCCTGAATACCACCATCGCCGATCAGCTGGGTGTCAGCGACGGCGACGACCTGGTCCTGGTGGCCCTGTAAGGAGAGGAGATTGTTATGTTGCTGATTCGCCCCCTCAATCAGGGTGACCTGGAAGACCTGCACGATATGGCGGAAGGCGCCGGCAAAGGGCTGACCTCCCTGCCGCCGAACCGTGATCTCCTGTCCCGCAAGATCGCGCGGGCCGAAGACACCTTCAACGAACGGTGCGCCCCGGAAGCGGGCATGTACCTGTTTGCCCTGGAAGACACCGAGCAGAAGAAGTGCGTCGGTATCAGCGGTATCGAGGCCCGGGTCGGGCTGGATGAGGTCTGGTACAACTACCGTCTGAGCACCACCGTGAACGCCTCACGGGAGCTGGGCGTCCACGTCCGCACGCCGACCCTGCACCTGACCAACGACATGACCGACACCAGCGAGATCTGTTCGCTGCTGCTGTCGGACACCCACCGTCAGGGCGGCAACGGCCTGCTGCTGTCCCGCTGCCGTTTCCTGTACATGGCGGACTTCCGTGAGTTCTTCTCGGAGAAAGTCTTCGCCGAGATGCGCGGCGTGTCCGACGAGAACGGCCGCAGTCCGCTTTGGGACGCGCTGGGTCGCCGCTTCTTCGACATGGACTTCAGCGAGGCCGACTTCCTGTCCGGCATGGGCAACAAGTCGTTCATCGCCGAGCTGATGCCCAAGTACCCGATCTACGTGCCCCTGCTGCCGGAACCGGCGCGGGCCGTCATCGGTGAGGTCCACGACAACACCAAACCGGCCCTGCGGATGCTGCAGGCCGAAGGCTTCAACTTCAACGGGCTGTGCGACATCTTCGACGGCGGTCCGGTGGTGGAAGCGTTTATCCACAACGTGCGTACCGTGCGTGAGAGCGTGAAGCGCCACGTGCTGGTGTCTCGGCAGCCGGTCAACCTGGACGTGCCGCCGGAAGAACGGGTGATGGTCTCGAACCGCTCGTTCCGGGATTTCCGGGTCACCACACTGCCGAAGAGCTGCATCAAGCCGGATACCGTGAGCATGCCCGCCGAAGTGGCGGATGCCCTGCAGGTCTCGTCCGGCGATCTGGTGCGCCTGTCACCGCTCAAAGAAAACCGCACCGCCAAGTAACCGAATTCAGGAGTTTGTTATGACTGTTAAATTGACTGGAGAAGTCCTCATCGATGGCAAATGGCTGACCGGCCACGGCCCGGCCCTGGAATCCGTCCAGCCGGTGACCGGCGACGCGGTGTGGGAAGGCCACAGCGCCGATGTCGAGGACGTCGACGCCGCCGTACGCGCTGCCCGTGCCGCTTTCCCGGCCTGGCGCCGCAAGACCTTTGAAGAGCGTCTGGCCATTGTCGAAGCGTTCGGCAAGGAGCTGGAAGCCAACAAGGAAGAGCTGGCCCACACCATCGGCCTGGAAACCGGTAAGCCGCTGTGGGAGTCCCGCACCGAAGTGGGCGCCATGATCGGCAAGATCGCTATCTCCAAGAAGGCCTACGAGGATCGTACCGGCTACAGCGCCAATGACGTGCCGGGTGGTCAGGCGGTCCTGCGCCACCGTCCGCACGGTGTGGTCGCGGTGTTTGGCCCCTACAATTTCCCGGGTCACCTGCCGAACGGTCACATTGTTCCGGCCCTGCTGGCGGGCAACACGGCCATCTTCAAACCGAGCGAAATCGCCCCGGCCGTGGCCGAGCTGACCCTGCGCCTGTGGCAGAAAGCCGGCCTACCGGACGGCGTGATCAACCTGCTGCAGGGCGAGAAGGACACCGGTATCGCGTTGGCCAGCCACCCGTGCATCGACGGCCTGTTCTTCACCGGCAGCTCCAACGTCGGTCACCTGCTGCACAAGCAGTTCGGCGGCCAGCCGGAGAAAATCCTGGCGCTGGAAATGGGCGGCAACAACCCGCTGATCGTGCAGGGCATCGACGACCTGGACGGCGCCGTTCACAACGCCATCCAGTCCGCGTTCCTGTCGGCTGGCCAGCGCTGCACCTGCGCGCGTCGTCTGCTGGTGCCGAAGGGTACGGCGGGTGATCGCTTTGTCGATCGCGTGGTCGAGGTGGCCAGCAAGATCCAGGTCGGTCGTTTCGACGCCGATCCGCAGCCGTTCATGGGCGCCCTGGTGTCTGTTGCGGCGGCCGACGGCTTGCTCAACGCCCAGGCCAGCCTGATCGAGAAAGGCGGCAAGTCGCTGCTGGAAATGCGTCGCCTGGAAGAGGGCACCGCGCTGCTGTCGCCGGGCATCGTTGACGTCACTGACATTAAAGACCGCGTGGACGAAGAGCACTTTGGTCCGCTGCTGACTGTGATCCGCTACAGCAGCTTCGATGAAGCGCTGGAGATCGCCAACGACACCAGCTATGGCCTCTCTGCCGGCATCCTGACCGACGACCGCGCCCTGTATGAGCGCCTCACCGAGGAAGTCCGCGCCGGTATCGTCAACTGGAACCGGCCGCTGACCGGCGCCAGCAGTGCGGCCCCGTTCGGTGGTGTGGGCGCCAGCGGCAACCATCGCCCGAGCGCCTACTACGCGGCGGATTACTGTGCGTGGCCGATGGCGTCGCTCGAGTCCGAGAAGAACACCATGCCGGAGTCCCTGGCCCCGGGCCTGAGCTTCGAGTAAGACGACTCGGGCGTGTAGCCGACGCTTTATAGAGTTTGCAGAAGTCTGCGCTTTGAAGCCTCTCTCCCCTTGAGGGAGAGAGGTTTGGAGAGAGGGGAACGAGGCGATAGCCTCGCCAAAGAGGTGTTTGTTGCCGTCATGGGCAACCGCTGGAGCCTCCCCTAGCCCCGCTCTGCGCCCCGGCCCTTCACCAGGGCCGTAGGTTGGGCTGACGCAGGAAGCCCAACAATAAGCGAGTACCGGACGTCTCCGTCATCTCGGGTATGCTTGGAGCATGGGTTCGCAAAAAAGCCGGGTTGACGGCCATTTGATGACGTTGTCTGCAAACCCGGCTTGTTGGGCTTCCTGCGTCAGCCCAACCTACGATACTGAAGTGTCGGCTACATTGAGAACGACTCCGTTCAGCCTGACTGGCACAGAGTAAACAAGACGATTTTTGTGAGGTTTTCATGACCCAACACGCCACTGAAGCCAATTTTGACGGTCTGGTTGGACCGACCCACAACTATGCGGGCCTGTCCTGGGGGAATGTGGCCTCCAAATCCAACGTCAGTGCCGTGTCCAATCCAAAGGAAGCGGCGCTGCAGGGCCTGGCGAAGATGAAAGCCCTGGCGGATCGCGGCTTCGTGCAGGGCATCCTGCCGCCGCACGAGCGGCCGCACATTCCGACCCTGCGCAAGCTCGGCTTCACCGGCAGCGACGGCGAGATCCTGTCCCAGGCAGCGAAGGAAAATCCGGTGATCCTGGCGGCCGTGTCGTCCGCCTCCTGCATGTGGACAGCAAACGCGGCGACGGTATCCCCGAGCGCCGACACCCACGACCACCGGGTACACTTTACCCCGGCGAACCTGGGCGCGAAGTTCCATCGCTCCATCGAGCATGAGGTGACCGGTCGGGCACTGAAGTCGATGTTCTCGGACGAAGCCTACTTCGCCCACCACCCGGCACTGCCCTCGATCAGCCAGTTCGGTGACGAAGGCGCGGCTAACCACACGCGTCTGTGTGGCGCCTATGGCGATCCCGGCGTGGAGTTGTTTGTCTACGGCCAGCAGGCGTTTGACGAGTCGGCGCCGGCACCCAAGCGTTTCCCAGCTCGTCAGACCCTGGAAGCGTCCCGCGCTATTGCCCGGCTGCACGGCCTGAGCGACGCGCGCGCGGTGTTCGCCCAGCAAAATCCGGATGCGATTGATGCCGGCGTGTTCCACAACGACGTGATTGCGGTAGGCAACGGCAACGTGCTGTTCTACCACGACATGGCCTTCCTGAACGAAGCCCAGGTCCTGGCCGACGTGCAGGCGCGCCTGAAAGGGGCTGAACTGCAGGCGGTAAAAGTGAGCACCGACGAGGTGCCCATGGCCGACGCGGTCAGTTCCTACCTGTTCAACAGCCAGTTGCTGACCCAGAAAGACGGCTCCATGCTGCTGGCGGTGCCGGGCGAGTGTCGTGAGATCGAGTCCGTCAGCCGCTACCTCGACAAGCTGGTGGCCCAGGGTGGCCCCATCAAGGCGGTGGAAGTGTTCGACGTGAAGCAGTCCATGCGCAATGGCGGCGGTCCCGCCTGCTTGCGTCTGCGGGTGGTGCTGACCGACGACGAACTCAAGGCCATGCACGACGGCGTGCTGATGAACGACGCCCTGTACGAACGCCTGACCACGTGGGTGGAAGGGCACTACCGGGACGAGCTGACTCAGGACGACCTGGCCGATCCGATGCTGCTGGACGAGTGTCGTCACGCGTTGGATGAACTGACCGGGATTCTGGGGTTGGGATCGATTTACGATTTCCAGCGGTGATTCAGCTTGAGGTTATAGCCTGAGAGGCCTTTTCTTGGCTTCTCCCCCCTCTCCCCTAGCCCCTCTCCCTCCAGGGGAGAGGGGAACGGGCTGTGCAAACCGGCAACTCGAGATGCTCCCTCTCCCCTGGAGGGAGAGGGTTGGGGAGAGGGGGATGCCTCCGAAGGCGCCAGATCTCCCTTCACCATCAAGCCCTGATCGACCGCACCAACATCTCCATCGTATGCCGCACCAGCGAATCGCTGGGGTATGTCGCCAGCGGCCCATCTTCGCTCATTTCCTGTTGGCACATCATGATCACCCCGTGCAGGGCGCCACGCAGGTAGAGCGCGGTCTGGAAGCAATCACTCACCTGGGCGGCATCGATACTGCCATCTTCGATCCCGGCGTTCAGGGCTTCCACCATCAATGACATGGTCTGCATCTCGCAGCCCACCATCTGTTCCGTCTCGTCGGCGTCGGCATCCTGCATGGCGGTGGTGGCCCGGGTGAGGGCATCGAAATAGTTGGGCTCTTCCTGCCAGAAACGGTAATAGGAGGTACCCATTTCGCGGATCTTATCGAGGCCCGTTTCACCGGCCTCCAGAGCTGCCCGGAACCGCACCCGTAGCCGTTCGGCCGCTCGCAGCATAATGCCGCGCTGAATAGCGGCCTTGTCCTTGAAATAGACGTAGAGCAGGGCCCGGCTCAGGCTCGCGGTGCGGGCAATTTCGTCCATGGACGTCCGTTCGTAGCCTTTCTCGGCAAACATGGTTTCCGCCGCGTCCAGGATGGCGTCCTGTCGCTGCTGTTTTTCCCGTTCCCGCCTTGCCTGCAGGTCACTCATAAAACCGGATCCTCTCTGACTGCCTGGAGCGGTGTCATACCGCGCTGATCCATGCAGGGACTTTATTCATATTCTAGTCGTTGACAAAGTGTCAAAGAATGACATGATGTCTTAAAAGATCGTTCAGGTCATGACCGATTGCAAATTTAATGGATACCCCGTTCAACATTCGCCCGGAAGGAATCCGGGCTTCAGCCCACTGGTGATCACGATGAATACCACCGCCCGACGTTTCTCCCTTCCTTTCCTGGCTCTGCTGATGACGGCGGTCGCCGCCGGATTGAGTGGCTGTGCCGAGTCGGTTGGCGCGCCCGAAGCGCCGGATACGTCCGTCAGCGTGCGTGCCGCCCCTGTCAGTATCACGGCGGACCAGGCCGAGCCGCTGCGTTTTGCGGGCATTGTCCAGGCGCGCCAGCGAGCGACGCTGACGTTCCAGGTGAGCGGTACGATCCGGGAGCGCCCGATGGAGTTAGGGCAGCGGGTGACACAAGGGCAGGTGCTGGCGCATCTCTACAACCCGGGGCTGGAACCGGCCCGGGATTCCGCCAGGGCGCGCCTGCAGGAGCTGCAGACCCAGCTCGACCAGGCAGGCCGGGAGTGGAAACGTTCCCAGCGTCTGTTTGAACGGGGTGTGGTCTCGGAGCAAACCCTGGAGCAGCTCGAAGCCAAGCGGGATGCGCTCAAGGCCAGCGTGTCCACGGCCCGGGCATCTCTCGCAGAAGCCGAACGGATGGTCGCCGAAAGCACGCTGAAAGCGCCGTTCGATGGCCGCATTGAGGCGGTGCTGGTGGAAGCCGACGAATTTGTCGGCGCCGGTCAGCCGGTCGCGCGCCTGTCTGCGCCCAAGGGGCTGGAAGTGGAGGTTCGGGTCCCGGCCTATTTGCTGGATCAGGTGACGCTGAATGAACCGGTACAGGTCTGGTCTGTACAGCGACGGGACCAGACACCCGTAACCGGTACGGTCAGTGAAATCGCCCAGCCCAGTGGCCTGCGGGGGGAGCTGCATGCGGTGATGGTCAACCTGCCGGACGGCGAGTTGGAGGCGGGCGTGCCGGTGGAAGTCGGCATCGCTTCGCCCAATGCCGCTCTGCTGTCCGTGCCGCTGCTGTCTGTCATGCGCTCGGCCACCGGCACCTCCGTGTTTCGTATAGCCGAAGATGGCGATCGGCCCACCGCTGAACGGGTGGATGTGGCGGTTCGGCGGATCATGGGCGAACACGCGATTCTCGCTGATGGCACGCTCAAAGCGGGCGATCAGGTGGTTTACGCCGGCATGACGCGGGTGACGCCGGGCGATGCCCTGGAGATCCTGCCATGATGGGCCGGCTGATGCGGTGCCGCCGACTGCTGGGCATGGTGGTGACCATGCTCTGCCTGTTGGGGATAGCCGCCTACAACACCATGCCCCGGCAGGAAGACCCGTCCTTCCCGCACCGGGCGGGGCTGCTGACCGTCAGCTATCCGGGCGCCAACGCCGACGCGGTGGAGCGTCTGGTGCTGGAGCCTCTGGCGGACGAGCTGCGCCAGGTTGAGGAAGTCGACTTCGCCTCCGGCACCGCCCGAACCGGCGTGGCGGTGGTCAATATCCGCCTCAACGACACGATCTACGACACCGACGCTGCCTGGGATCGGGTGCGCCAGGCCATGGAGCGGGCCCGTCACGATTTCCCGGACGGTGTCGGCACCATGAACCTGGAAGATCGCCTGATCAACATCCCCTCCATCGTGCTGGCGGTGGGCGGCTCGCCGTCGGTGACCGAGCTGAGCGAGCAGGCGGAAAGGCTCAAGAACAACCTGCTGGATATTCCCGGCGTGTCCCGCGTCGAACTCGAAGGGGACGCCGACGAGCAGATTACCCTGGCGTTGGACGACGCCGCGCTCTATCGGTTGGGCGTGTCGCCGTCGCGGGTGCTGGACACGCTGGCCCAGCGCAACCAGGTGATCCCCGGGGGCTTCCTCGTGGTGGACGGCCAGCGGATCTCCATATTGCCGAACAGCGAGTTCGGCAATCTCGATGCCATTCGTGCCACGCCGATCGAGCTGCCGGACGGTTCCCAGGTGCCGCTGGCATCCGCCGCCGAAATCTGGCGCGGCCCCGCCGAACCCCGGCAGCCGGAAACCTGGGATGACGGCGAGCGGGTGGTGCTGGTCAACATCATGCTGGAAGAGGGCAAGACCGACGCCATCCGCTTTGGCGAGCGGGTGCGTGAGCGCCTGGCCCAATTGAAGCCGGAATTCGCGCCATACACCATCCAGGAAATGTTCTTCCAGCCGGATAAGGTCCAGGACCGCCTCGACAACCTGGCCTGGAGCCTGCTGTTCTCCGTCCTGATCATCATCGCCGTGGTCTTTACCGGCATGGGGCTGCGGATGGGGTTATTGGTGGCGACCATCCTGCCGATGGTTACGCTGATCAGCATCGGGCTGTATGACCTGGGTGGCGGTATCCTGCACCAGATCGCGGTGATCGGGATGGTGATTTCCCTGGGTATCCTGATCGACAACGCCATCGTGATTGTGGAGAACATCCAGACGCTGCTGGACGAGGGCGTCGCCCGGATGGAGGCGCTCGTTCGCTCGGTGAAAGAACTGGCGGGGCCACTCGGTGCCTCCACCGGCACCACACTGGCGGCGTTCGCGCCGTTGCTGTTGTCCAAGGGCGGGACGGCGGATTTCACTCGCGGCATTCCGGTCATGATCATGCTGACCCTGTCGGTCAGCTACCTGCTGGCGATTTCGGCCGTGCCCCTGTTGGCGGCGCGTTTTCTCAAGCCGCGGAAACAGGTCAGGGCGGATCGGCTGGCGGGGCTGGCCCGCGTGCTCGGCGGACTGGTGTCCCGGGCGCCGGGTTGGCTGGTTTTAGGGGGTGTCCTGATGGTCGCCGCGAGCGTGGCGCTGACGCCATTTCTCAAGCAGCAGTTCTTCCCCAATGCGGACCGGCCGCGGGTGATCGTGGAGCTGTACATGCCCGAAGGCACGGATCAAGGTAAAACCGCCAGGGTCGCCGCCGATCTGGAGCGGGCGATTCGCAGCCGCCCGGAGACGGTCAACGTGCATCGCTTTGTGGGCTTTACCGGTCCGAGCTTCTACTACAATCTACGGCGCGCGCCCCAGGCGCCGAATCGCGGGCGCCTGGTGGTCAAGACAGAAACGCTGGCGCAAACCACCGGACTGGTGCACTGGATTCGGGAATACGCCGCCGAGGCGTTGCCGGAAGCCGATCTGACGGTCGGGATTCTGGGGCAGGGGCCGCCCCGCGTGGCGCCGGTGGAGGTTCGCCTGTCTCACCCGGATGACAGCGTGCGCGCTCAGGCTGTGGAAACCGTCTATGCCGGTCTGAGACAAGCGCCTGGCGCGGTGGATGTCCGCCACGATCTCGATCCCGGTGTGCCCAGCGTGCGCATCAATGTGGACGACGCGGTGGCCGCCCGTTATGGCATTTCGCGGGCCGATGTGGCGCGCAGCCTCTATGGGCAGAGCTTCGGCATGGTGGCCGAGCAGTATCGGCAGGAGGACGATCCTATCCCGCTGGTATTGCGCTCCCGCGAGGGCACCGACCTGTCCCTGACCCGCCTGCTGTCGATCAACGTTTACACGGCCCAGGGCAAGGCGGTGCCGTTGTCCGCCGTAGCCACCGTCAACACCACCTGGGAGCCGGCAGCGCGCTACCTGCGCAATGGCGTTCGGGTGAATACCGTTACGGCCAATCTCGAAAACGGTTACAGCTTCAGTCAGGCATTGGGTGGACTGGAAGACTACCTGAAAACCCATCCGCTGCCACCGGGCACGCGGATGGAGTACGGTGGCGACGCCGAGGGCTCCAAGGACGCCAACAGCGCCATCCTGACCACCGCGCCGATCGGTGTGCTGTTGCTGCTGTTCTTCCTGCTGCTGCAGTTCAACTCGTTCAAGCGGGTGGGGATCATCCTGCTGACGGTGCCACTGGCGACCGTGGGTATTTTCCCGGGGCTGGTGCTGTCCGGTTCGCCGTTCGGCTTCCAGTCGTTGTTGGGCGTGATCGCGCTGGTGGGGATTGTGGTGAACAACGCCATCGTGCTGCTGGATGTGATGGACCGGCAACTGGAGGCCGGGCAGCCGATTCGCGATGCGGTAAGGCTGGCGGTGGAGCAGCGCACCCGGCCGATCCTGCTCACCACCGCGACGACGGTAGCGGGTTTGCTGCCGTTGGCGTTCTCCAGCTCCACGCTCTGGCCGCCGATGGCCTGGGCGATCATCTCCGGCCTGTTGGCCTCCACGGTGCTGACGTTGCTGGTGGTGCCGGCGCTGTGTGTGAAGGTGATTCGTGGGCCGGTGGTGGAGATGGAAGAGGCGAGAATTCCGGGATAGCGCTGAGGCGTAGGTTGGGCTGACGCAGGAAGCCCAGCAATGCGCATGCGCCGGATGTTTGCGCTATCGCGGAATCTGCTTGATGCATAGGCTCTCAAACAGTAGTTCGGGCTCCTTTGGAATGGGAGAAATTGGTTGCAAGACTGGGTTGTTGGGCTTCCTGCGTCAGCCCAACCTACGGGCTGGCGTCCAATGGTGAGGCTTCAGGAGGCTCGGTGTTGAGTCCGGGGCGCCTGCGGCGCCTCAGAAGCTGAAGCGTCTGCTACACGCTCGAGTTATAGGGGCAATGTAGCCGACGCTTTCGCCTCGATGGGGCCGACAGGCCCCAGAAGGTATCGGCAGACTGAAGTCAGGACTTCTCCCGCACCAACAACCCAACCCGCTGCCCCACAGGCACATTCCGATTCGGGAAGATGATCGCCTCTGGCACGTCACCCACCTTGTACCGGGTCACGCCATCCTCCCAGATGACGGTACCCGGCTGGTACGGCGTAAAGTTGGCGATGTCGTCCGGTACGTGGAACTGGAAATCGTCCCCGGTATTCAGGATCTCATACACCACTTCGAACACGGCCAGCTCGTCGGCGTTTGGCGGTGTGGGCGCGGGTTCGTCCCGGAACAGGCGGCGCAGGGCGCTTTCGATGCCTTTGAAGCGCAGCAGGTCGTTCTGGCCAAACGGCCGGACCTTGCCCAGCTCGATGGTGAAGCTCTCGGCACCCAGATAGCTGGACGAAAAGGACGAGAAGGTCGTACCCGACTTGTGCTGCAGCAGCAGGGTATGCACGTCCGCTTCCAGCAGGAAATCGCACTGGTCCTGCGGCACCTTGCGGCCTTCCACAAACGGGTAGAGCGCGAACTTCTCCCGCAGTGAGGGGCGAATCGCCGTGTGCAGGTCGTAGTGGGTAACGGTGTCCGCATCACCCACGAAGTCCAGGCAGGTCTGTTCGAGCAGGGCAGCGCGCTCCGCCTCGGGCGACCCCGCGTAGGGTGCCTTGGCATGGGCGCCGCTGAACAGCCGGTTCATGTTGTGGTCCACAAACCGGTCACCGGCGACCATCGACAGTGGGTTCCCCAGGATCAGCAACGTCCGGCGCCCGATGGTCCAGTGGCCGCTGATCAGCTCATTCAGCAGACCATTGACCACTTCGATCGGGGCGGTTTCGTTGCCGTGAACGCCGGCGGAGATGATCAGCCGGCGGTCATCCGCCGCAGCCGGGACCAGCTCCAGAATACCGGTGTCCAGACGCCGGATTTCGGCACCGTCCGGCAGGCGGGTGGTCACGGGGGCTGACGTCTGGCCGGCCCGGGAAAGGGTGTGGGCGAGCCAGTCCGGCTCGCCGTCGAACAGGGTGTTGCGCACTGACATGAGGGCGTACTCAGCTCAGCGGTTTGAGGTGTCGCAGCATTCGCTTTTCCAGCTGGCGGAAGACGAAGATGATGGTGAACGTCAGGGCCATGTACATCAGCGCGACGGCGATGAAAGCGTCGAACGGGGCGTAGAAACGGGAATAGATATCCCGGGCCGCGCCGGTCAGGTCGACAATGGTCACCACGCTGGCGATGGCGCTGGCGTGCAGCATGAAGATCACCTCGTTGGAATAGGCCTGCAGGGCACGGCGGGCCGCGCTGGGCAGGATGATCCGACGGGTGCGCATGAACCAGGACATGCCATAGGCCTTGGCCGCTTCCACTTCACCATGCGGGGTCGCCTCGAGGGCGCCGCGGATGATTTCCGTGGTGTAGGCCGCGGTATTGAGCACGAAAGCCAGCAGGGCCGGGTAGAACGGATCCTTGAAGATCGTCCACCAGAAGGTTTCCTGGATGCCTTCGATCTGGGCAATGCCGTAGTAGATGATGTACAGCTGGATCAGCAGCGGTGTGCCCCGGAAAATATAGGTGTACAGCCACACCGGGCCGGAAACGAACGGATTGCGCACGGTGCGCAGGATCGCCAGCGGCACGGAGAGAATCAGGCCGATCAGCAGCGAGAGGAACACCAACTGCACGGTCGTCACCAGACCATCCCAGTAGTGCAGCATGGTGGTGGCGGTGAACACATCGTGGGTGTTCAGCCATTGAATAATAAAATCAGGCATGGCTTCAGTCTCCCTTCACGACGCCGACGCTAACGCGGCTGTTGACCCAGCGGATGAACAATTCGGATCCGGCTGTGAGGAGGAGATAAACCACGGCCACCGGCACGAAATATTTGAACGGTGCGTGTTCGGCCTTACTGGCCTGTTCGGCGACGCGAACCATGTCGGTCAGACCGATGATGGACACCAGTGCGGTGGTCTTGAGCAGTACCTGCCAGTTGTTGCCCACGCCGGGCAGGGCATGGCGCAGCATCTGCGGGAACATGATGCGACGGAAGGTGTGCCAGCGGGTGAAACCGTAAGCCTTGCCGGCTTCGATCTGGCCGCTGTCGACCGCGAGGAACGCCCCACGGAAGGTTTCCGTCATGTACGCACCGAAGATCAGGCCGATCGTCAGCACGCCGGAAATAAACGGGTCGAACTGCAGGAACCAGTCGATATCGAACTGGTAGTACAAAAAGTCGGAGAGCTTGTTCACCAGAACCTGCCCGCCGTAATAAAGCAGCAGCATCATGACCAGATCCGGAACACCACGGATCAGGGTCGTGTAGGCGGTGGCGCCGGCGTAGAGCCCGCGGTTACCGGAAAGCTTTGACGAGGCGCCAATCAAACCAAGGACGACCGCGAGCAGGAGCGACAGCAATGCCAGCTCAACGGTTACCACCGCGCCTTTCATGATTGAAGGGCCGTAGCCGTGCAGATCAAGCATGGATAGGTCCGTGTTGAGGACAGGCCGCCGGCGGGATGCCGGGGGCCGTGCCGGGGTTTACATCTTGACGTCGTAAGTGAAGTATTTCTTCATGATGGTGTCGTAGGTGCCATCATTTTTCAGCTTCTCCAGCGCCTTGTTGATCTGGTCGGCCAGATCCTGGTCACGCTTGCGCATGGCCACGCCAACGCCTTCACCCAGCTTCACCGGCTGGCCGATTTCGTGGAAACCGTCGCGGTTCAGCAGGGTTTGCTCGCCTACCGGGTAGTCAACGAAGACCATGTCCAGACGTTCGCCTTCCAGGTCCAGGACCATGTCGTCAGCGGTGGTGTAGCGCTTGATTTCAACCGTGCCACTCATGTTCTCGGTGACGTAGGTGTCCATGGTGGTGCCGCGCTGAACGCCGACGATCTTGCCCTTCATGGCGTCCATGTCGGTCGGGTCGGTGTTGACGTTATCCTTGGCGAACCAGCCACCCGGGGTGTTGTAGTAAGGCTTGGAGAACAGGACTTTTTCCTGACGCTCCGGGGTGATGGACATGGAAGACATGATGGCGTCGAACTTGCGCGCCAGCAGGCCCGGAATCATGCCGTCCCAGGACTGGATGACGAAGTCACAGTTGGCTTGCAGCTCTTTACACATGGCTTCGGCCAGCTCGACCTCGAAACCGGTCAGGGAGCCATCCGGCTTCTTGTATTCGAACGGCTCGTACGGCACGTCGAAAGCGATGCGGATGTCTTTCCATTCTTTCGCCTGCACTGAGCCGGTCATCACGGCCAGGGCACAGGTTGCTGCAACAATCAGCTTTTTCATGAGTCGCTTCTCCATTGTTTTGCCTTTTGGCTTTTTTTATCCAGTGACGTTGCCATCACTGTTTTTCTGAACCTTTCCCGACCCCCGATGGTGCGGCGTCGCGGACTGATCCGATCCGTTAATCAGAACTTGGGCGCCAGGAACTGCTTCATACGCTCCGAATCCGGATTGTCGAAGACTTTTTCCGGCGTCCCCTGTTCTTCAATCCGGCCCTGATGCAAGAACAGGACCTGACTCGACACATCCCGTGCAAACGCCATCTCGTGGGTCACCACGATCATGGTTCGGCCTTCTTCGGCCAGGCTCTGCATGACCCGAAGAACTTCGCCTACCAGCTCGGGGTCGAGAGCCGAAGTCGGTTCATCGAACAGCATGACTTCCGGCTCCATCGCCAGGGCCCGGGCAATGGCCGCGCGCTGCTGCTGGCCACCGGACATGTGGGAAGGATAGTAGTCCTTGCGTTCGTAGATACCGACTTTGTGCAGGTAGGCTTCGGCGCGCTCGATGGCCTCCTTCTTGGGCACCTTGAGCACATGCATGGGGGCTTCGATGATGTTCTCCATCACGGTCATGTGGGACCAGAGGTTGAACCCCTGGAAGACCATGGACAGCTTGGCGCGCATCAGTTCGACCTGTTTGTTATCGGCCGGCACCCGGATGCCCTTGCGGTTCTGTTTGAACCGAATTGGTTCACCGTGAACGATCACCTCACCGGCAGTGGGCGTTTCCAGCAGGTTGATGCAACGCAGAAACGTACTCTTGCCTGAGCCGGAGCTGCCGATCAGCGACACCACATCGCCTTTGCGGGTTTCCAGGGAAATGCCCTTGAGCACTTCATTCTCATTGAAGGTTTTGTGGATGTCTTTACAGATCAAGGGCGCATTTTCCGCCATGAATGACTCCTGAGCCTGTCGATAACAGTCGGTATCTGAGTAAAAGATAGTCGCAAACGTGCAGGTACACTAACCCCTTGATACAGCAATCCGTGTGCCGTCGGGAGTGTGGTGCATCCGCTGCAATTGGGAAGAGGGGAGATCTACTCGTCGAGGACCTTGGCGAGAACGAGCTTAGCCACGGGAGATTGGCCAATCAGCGCTGCCGGCTGCAGGCGCGGACGGCTCACCGTGGGAATAAATGATAGGTATGTCATCATCTGAAGGCTTTGCATTGTGCTTTTACCTGCTACCGTCACCGGGATCACCGGCCGGCTGCATTGCCCTTCTCTTTTTTTGGACCGTCTTACCCCGTATGCCGTCGTTTTGCCTCTTTTGGGGCACTTCCAACACGATATCGGCACCGGGAATGCGGTTGGATAGCGTTATGTTTTACGGACTGTTGGCCTAAAAATCAATAGTGACGACACTCCCGGCCAACTCGATGGCGTTGATTATCGGTTATAGATACGTCAAAAAAAGGCGCTTGCAGAGCGAGTTACGGCTATCCTGCAAATCCGGCCCGAACACTACGCGGGTCACAAAAAGAAACGGTTTTAACCTTCGCTGCCGAGTTATTTTGTTAGGGTGAATAGGTTGCTCATCGGGGTTCTGGAATCCCGGCACGGACGAAACCGCGTGATGGATCACGGCATGAACAATAACAACAGGAACGCGTTGCATGGCTGTCACGCAAAACAATGTACTACTGGAACGAGGGCTCCTGCGGGTGACCGCACGCCCCTGTGAGGAACTGCCGTCTCCCGACAGCCTGACCTATGACGTGGAAATCGTCGGTCAGGAAATCCTTCAGAGTTTCCCTACCTTCGATGAAGCCCGCCAGTTTGTCGACATGGTCGCGCCGAACGACGACTAGTGCCGTTGCACCCCGCAAGCAGACTCTGAATACCGAATATGAGTAGCGCGCCTCGAACGGTGACCGGATCGACGAGGCGCGCCACCTGATTTACTTCAGAATCGACAGCACCCGTTGGGCGTGCTCGGCGGCCTCAATGCCCAATTGCGTCAGGTAACCGCCGTCTTTCTGGGTGGTCAGGCCCTTATCGAAAAGCCGCTGCGCCGCGTCCACCGCATCCAGGTCGGCGCTGTGGCCATGCACCTTGATGCCCTCCTGGGTGGAGTGCAGGTTGAAAAGCGTCAGCAGGTTCAGTTCAGCAATCTGGTCTTTGGTAAACGTCATTGTTGGGCTCGCTCGCTTGTTGTTGTGTATTGTCTAATTTGTATCGGATTGGGCGGGTTTCGCAAGGGCCTTTATCGCCGATAACGAGTTGTCTTGGTCGCCGGATCGGGGCAAGGTGGCGCCATTGGCGGCGTCTCGACGGATGCCTCCTTTACGGAAACACAGTAATCAACGAGGAAATAAAGCTATGGCTGGGGTTAGCAGGGCAGGATCGCCCTTCGGATTGAGATGGGTTGGATTGTGGATGCTGTCGCTGATCACTCTGGGCGGCTGCAGCTCCCTCTACTACGACGCCATGGAAGAACTCGGCATCGAGAAGCGCGACATCATGGTCGATCGCGTAGCCGATGCCCGGGATGCCCAGAGCGAAGCCCAGGAAACCTTTCGTTCCTCGCTTGAGCATTTCCAGAGCGTGGTGAACACGCCGGACACCGAACTGAAGGCCAGGTACGAAGAGATACGCGACGCCTACGAAGACAGCCAGGACGCCGCCGAAAACGTGCGTGACCGGATCGATGCCGTCGAAGACGTTTCTGAAGCCCTGTTCGACGAGTGGGACGACGAGCTGGACCGCTACCAGAGTGATTCCCTGCGTCGGGCCAGCGCGCAGAAACTGAAAGACACCCGACAGCACTACGACCAGATGATCACCCGCATGCACCAGGCCGAGGAGCGCATGGACCCGGTGCTGGAAGCCTTCGAGGATCAGGTGCTGTTTCTCAAGCACAATCTCAATGCCCAGGCGATCGGTTCACTGCAGGGTGAGTTGGGCCGTATCCAACAGGATGTGGACGCTTTGATCCAGAATATGGAAGCGTCGATTGCCGAATCCGAAGCCTTTATCCAGCGCTTCCAGTCGCAGAACTGACCGTTCAAACGTTGGGTCAGGCGGTCGTCGGAATCGCCTGGCTCTCCCGCAGACTCTTGTAGGCGTTCAGGTCGAAGAACGACACGTGCACGATGTGTTTGGTCGGGATCACGATCCGGAATTCGGACAGCCGGTCCAGCTGGGCGCCTTCTTCCAGCAGCCCTTTCTCTTCGTAGTGGTGGTAGTAGTTCCGCAGCAGCTTGAGCTCCAGGTCGTCATCGTTCCGGTAACCGCTGAGCGTCGGGATGATCGAAATGGAATCCAGCAGCGCCGCCTCGGTGTGCACGTGGGTCACGATGCCGATGTAGCACTTGCGGGTATCCAGCGTCAGCGACACCCACTGCTCGCTGCGCAGCGCGTCCAGGAAAATGCCTTCCAGCTCATCGCCCAGGCAGGCCTTGCGCAGTTTGCGCAGGCGAACGCCCGGATTCTTCGTGCGCCACTTGCTGAAACCGCCACTGACACCGGCCAGTAGAAAGGCGAGCAGGGCAATCAACAGCTCCCGGGGCGTCACCGCCTGGCTGGTGTAGTCGCCGATGTGGGCATTGAGTCGGCCGAGCGTGGTATCGAGATGGGGCAGGGCGTATGACGGCAGATCGAAGCCGTCGATCAGCATGACGATCAGCGTCGCCAGGATGACAAAGACGAAACCGTAGAACGCAACGGAGAAATAGCTTTCCCAGCCGGAGGAGCGTTTCTGCTGGTAGCGTGCGGGCAGGTGCAGGGAGGTGAAGATAAAACCACAGACCAGCACGAAAGCGACGTAAAGGACGCCCATGCGCGATCAGGCAGTCTTGCGGTCGGGTTCGAAATCCTTGAGGCTCTGGAGTTGGGCGCGAATGGAGCGGATCACCTCTTCATTTTCGAGGTTCAGCTTGGCGTTGCCGTCCTTGTCCACACGATAGCGACCGGCCGAGTCCTTCCCGGCGTCGTCTTTCCCTTTTTTCCAAAATCCGAAGAATCCCACGGACATATGAATCTTCTCCTCGCTGATGAGTCAAGGTTAGCGAAAGGCGGAGGCGGTTGTCCATTAATCAGTCGGGCAGCGTATTAAGGTCCCGGTTGGATGTTCTTCGTCTACCGTATATACTTTGTATATACAAGGTGCGGCAAGGAACGCCATGTCAATAAAATGCTCATCTGCGGTTAAGCAGAAGCTGGCCCAAAAACACGGGGTCAGCCTGGAAGAGGTTCAGCAATGCTTCGCCAATCGTGATGGCCATTTGCTGGAGGATACACGGGAAGAACACAAGACAGATCCGCCGACGCAGTGGTTTATCGCTGAGACTGATTTTGGGCGCCGGCTTAAAGTCGCCTTCATTCTGAAGGGAGGCAATATCCTGCTGAAGACGGCCTATGAGCCAAACGCGACAGAAGAGCGGATCTACAAAAAGTTTGCCTGACACTATATGAGTGTCCTGCGGGTTGGTGCTTGTGCCCGCGATGTGGCGACGGGAGGAGTTAGAAGCATGAGTAAGGAAAAGATTGAAGGTACCCCCGAAGCTTGGGAAGACGGACGCCTGGGTCAAGACGAAGATTTTGTTCGGGTATCCAGGGACGTTGATGATGCGGCGCTGAATGAGGCTGCGGGACTGAAACCCATATCGATTCGACTCCAGCAATCGTTGATTGATGATTACAAGATGATTGCGGAGATCAACGGCATTGGCTACCAACCGCTGATCCGACAGGTTCTGAAGCGGTTTGCAGATGCTGAGAAAAAGCGTTTGCTCAGGGAGCGGGCGGACGAGTTGAGAGATCATGAAAAAGATCAAAGCAAAACGAACAGCAAGCAAGCCAGCGGCTAATTTAATGGGCCCATAGCGGGTATGGGTGAAGTGGTACAGGTCCCCATTGACGGACGCTCTGTGCCACTTCCATTTTTCGCCACAATTCCTGCCAAAAGTCGCCGGGATTCAATGACCTGTCTGGCGATAGCCTGACTCCTGTGATCAAGACACAAACAGGAGTATCTATGACCACGGAATGCCTCACCAAACACTGGCTGGAACTCTGCGACGAAGCCAACCAGGCCGAAGCGCGGTACGCATTTGAGCGGACGTTTCAGAATTTGCGGGAAATGCGGCGGATACAGAAAAAGCGGGACAAGCTGGCGAAGAAGTTGGTGCGGTGCCGGTTTTGTTTGTAGCCAGTCCGTGACTGGCGTTTTGATAATGCCCCAATTGTTCGATAGCGTAGAGCTTCCCTGAACGGAGTCGGGGCCTCACTCTCCGAGCCTGACAACAAGGATGTCCCGTGAAAAGAAGTTGCACCCTCCTGCTATTGAGTTTGCTATTCAGCACCGCTGCGTGCAGCTCTCCGCCGGTCAAAAACACCCAATACGATGCACTTACCGCCGAACACGTAGCGCAGTTCAGCCTGAGCCCCGTTGCCACTCTGCGAATCCCTATTGAGGACCTAAGCGGCGTCAAAGTCATTGGCGGGCAAGGGCTGACCTTCATCTACCCCGACGGCTCCAATCTCTATTTCCAGTCCGTCATGGCCAGCGCCATGGGCTTTCCCGACGCCAACCTGCATGACTGGCCGCTCTATCTCTTCGGGCTGAAATCGGGGGAGGGGAGTGACGACGCTTTCGTGCAGGAAGCGATGAAATCCAAGCGCTATGTCGTGGACGAGGACATCGCTCCCAGGGAAATCCGGGTGTTCCCGACACACAACGGCAAAGGCTACTGGGCGCTGGGCCCCGAAAAATCCCTGATCGTTCTCACGGACGAGAACGACACTTCCCAGCTCATCATGATCAATGTCTCCGGTATGTCGGAGGTCCAAATCAAGGAAATTATCAAAGGAGTGATCTGAGGAGCCTTTGATTGGTTCCTGTATAGTCTCTGCGTGTTCTGAAGGTTGTAGGTGCAAGGCGCGGTTCGCCGGGAATGGCCGTAGCCCTTGCCAAGAGCGGCAACGCCGCAGATGCAGCCTTCAGAACTCGCCCTTCGGGGCATTCAGAGCAATCCACATCCGGCGTTGCAAATCTTTGAAAGGCAACCAGCCTTCCTTCAAATTTCAGCGACAACATGCGCCAACTCGTGCTGGGGCTGGTTGGTGGCGCCAACGTGATGGTTAAAGGGTGGCTTCGGGACATCATCAGCAAGCTGCGGATGGAGCTTTCGTCTGGGCGGATTCAGTTTGATGGGCTGGGGTGTCGGGTAGTGACGGTGAACAATTGGCGGAATGCGGTGATTGGTTGAATCCACGTTGAATTGGCGCTTGAGAACCGGGATAGAAAAATGTTCTGTCCTAGTTTCTATTAACTTTTAATCGCTCTCGGCGAGACCTACCCTCCTCTCCCAGGTTATGGAGTTAAAAGCTACATAAGGGTGTAGCATAAACTACAAATTCTAATCTTCTGGGTTTAAAAAAAGCCGGTCAATATGACCGGCTTTTTTGAAAATCTATTTGAGTCAGTGGGTTAGCCCCATTCTTTTGGCATTCTCATTGTGTTGATCCTCCTTGCAGTGATTTTCGTCCACCCTTCTTATAACAACATACGTTAGCGTGGCGAAAGTACAAGTTTTTAATGTAAGGAACTATTTAATCTTGTGAGTCGCGTCAACCAACGATCTAAGATGTCTCGCTTCTAGCGAGAAGGCTGGTTAGCAGCCTCATCTAATGCTGCATCGCTACCTAGGCTCGAATCATGCCCGTCTGCGTCTGTTTTTTCAACAGTTTGTGGTTGCGCAGCACAGAAATAAATCGTATAGCCTTGCCCCTTCATCAGCAACTTTTGATAAAGCTCAGTAAACTTGTTTGTTTTATTTTTTCCGCCTATCGTTTTGAATTCTCTATCAGTACCCAACGAAGTGAAATACCCTTTAATATCATCGTGCTCGCAGTTAAAAGAGACTGTGGTTTTCAGTTGATACCTTAAGGCGCTATATATTATGTAGGGTTCTTGGTCAAGTTTTACGTACCTTTTCATTCTTCGATGAATTATATGTTCTTGATCGCCTGAAACCTCAATGACGTATGTTATCTCTATATCGCCGTCCTTTTCTTGGTACTTGACTTCGCTGGTTTTATCTATTGCCGGTCCTTCCATATCAGTATGGCTGAGTGTTAGTTCTTCAATTTTATACTCAAAGCCTTGGCCTAAGTCTGGCGCCACATACTTGTATTCTATAGTCCCCTTGTGATTCCTAACTGTTTCGACAGATAAATCCATGGTTTCATCAAGTTCCAGTATGCCGAGCGGCTTGCTTGCCCAGGTTACATCAAAATTTTGGTGATATGTTTTGTAGACTAGGTCAGGTCTCTGGGGAAGATTCTCTTTAAGGTGATCTATTTTAAGATGCCTTCTTATAGCCGGCATGTAGCGTTCCACTGATGCCTCAATTAGATTATTGAGCGCCCAATCAAAATTCTTGGGCTTGCTTAGAAAATCTTTGCTATACATGATGTTGGCGAATTCCTGGCGCATGAATTTTGTTGTTGATACAAAACGCATAAAGGCGCCTATTACACCGGCGATTAAGATGGTGTTGCCGATGCTGGGTAGGACTTCATTTACAGGGCTGTTCTGACCCACTTTATGCCATAAAGGCATCGAGCTGAGAGTGAGACCGATCAAGCATATCCATACATGGAATGAGTTTACGATTGCTCTTGCAAACATATGAATTAAGTGTCTTGCCTGATAAGAGTTATTCCACCAGTCTTGGATATGGTTCCTTAGTGTTTTTTTATCTGAGTGTCTCATTTTTATTCCCTGTCGCAATAGTTCCTTGGGTTTCAATTTTTATTATAGATGTTTTTTTAACAGAACGGCTTTGCCAACCACTTCAAGCTGCTCTAAATCGCCAGCCTGCGATCTCTTGGGCTGAGGCTGCTTGTTAACTTGTGGCGGCTTGCTACCTAAATTACGTAGCGTCTGTATCTGCTGCGCTATCCAGTGATCAGCGTTTATAACCAAAAAGAGTCGCGTCTCTTTAATTTTGTTTCCACAAGAAATCGAGAAATATTCATTTTAAGTTTCAGTTTTGGTACGCAATACACGGTGATTCAAGACTGCAGTTCGGGGATGAAAAAGTGAAGGGTCAGAAACGAAAAAAGCCGCTCGAGTGAGCGGCTTTTCAGAATAATGGTGCCCGGAGGCGGAATCGAACCACCGACACGGGGATTTTCAATCCCCTGCTCTACCGACTGAGCTATCCGGGCAACGGGGCGGTATTAAACCGGTTTAGGTTGACGGAGTCAAGGCCGTTTCAGAGAAAATTTCTCGTCTTTCCGGGAGTTGGTCAATCCCTGTTCAGTGAGGTGTATCAACGCTCTTCCGGCGGCACGAAGCCTTCGGCCTGTTCGAATTCCTCGTTGTCCAGGAACTTCTCCATCTGGGCCTTGAGGTACTTCCGTGCGAACGGGTCCATCATGTTCAGGTGCTTTTCGTTGATCAGCATGGTCTGCTGGTTCTGCCACTCCTGCCAGGCCTGCTTGGAGACGGTCTCGTAGAGTTCCTGGCCCTTGGCGCCGGGCATGGGCGGCATGTCGAGGCCTTCCATCTCTTTCTGGTACTTGCGGCAGAATACGGTGCGGCTCATGTCGGCTCCTTTCGGGTGTCTTCAATTCCGGCGATGGTAACAGAATCAGAGCAGGGTGGTTTGCTCGGGCTGGGTTAACAGCTTGCGGATCGGGCTGGGGATGCCAAGCGTGGGCGCGTCTTCCCGTGGCTGCCAGGCCAGATCGGCGTTGTCCATCGCGGCGGCGGTGCCGGCGTGGCGCAGGCGCACCGGGTGGATGTGCAGGTGGTAGTGGCTGAAGGTGTGGCGGAAGGCGCTCAGGGGCTGGGCGTCGTCGCAGGCGATGCCCAGTTCGCGTTCGGCCACTTCCGGCAGTTCGTCCAGGGTGATGGCGGTGTCCAGCTCCGGCAGGCTCCAGAGGCCGCCCCAGATGCCGCTGGGCGGGCGCCGTTCCATCAACAGGTTGCCGGCGTCGTCCTCGATCATCAGCAGCCAGGTTTCCTTTTCCGGCTTGGCTTTCTTCGGTTTGGACTCGGGCAGGGCGGCGGTCAGGCCCTGGGCTTTCGCTTCGCAGTCGTCGGCCAGCGGGCAGTGGTCGCAGTCCGGTTTGCGTCGGGTGCAGACCAGGGCGCCCAGGTCCATGATGGCCTGGGTGTAGTCCCGCACGCGCTCGTGGGGCGTGTGCTGCTCGGCGTGCTCCCACAGTGCGCGCAGGACGGCGGTCTGGCCCGGCCAGCCGTGGACGGCATGGTAGCGGGCGAGCACGCGCTTGACGTTGCCGTCGAGGATGCTGGCGCGGATGCCGTGGGCCTGGGCCAGGATGGCGGCGGCGGTGGAGCGGCCGATGCCGGTGAGGGCTTCGAGCTGTTCCTGGTCTTTCGGGAATTCGCCGCCGTGGTCGGCCATCACCGCCTTGGCGGCTTTCTGCAGGTTGCGGGCGCGGGCGTAGTAGCCCAGGCCCGACCAGTGCTGGAGCACGTCATCCACCGGCGCTTCGGCCAGGCTCTTCACGTCCGGGAAGCGGGCCATGAAGGCCTCGTAGTAGGGGATGACGGTGGTCACCTGCGTCTGCTGCAGCATGATCTCGGACACCCACACGCGGTAGGGTGTCCGGTCTTCGTGCCAGGGCAGGTTTTTGCGGCCGTGCTGGTCGTACCAAGCCAGCAGCCGGTCGGCGACGCTGTCGGCCATTACTTGAACAGCCCCTTGAGTGCGCCCTTCACCTTGTCGCTGGTGTCCTTGTCCAGCTTCTCGTTCAGCTTGTCACCCAGTTTCTCGTCGATGGCCTTGTTCACTTCTTCCGTTGCCTTTTTCTTGGCGGCGTTGGCGGCCATGTCCTTGAGGGTGTCGCGGAAGCGCGAGCCGTCGAAGGAGCACAGCTTGGCCGGGTCGCCGGAAATGTCGCCGCGGCATTCTACAGGAATCACCACGTTTTCGACGTACTTGGTGACGCGGCAGGCTTCGTCGCGGTGGATCTCACCGACAACGCGCAGGCCCGCCTCGTAATCCAGGTCGCTCTTGGCAAGGTCGACGGTGCCGCCGCCCTTCAGCTCCATGCCGGCCAGGGCGGCCGTCAGGTCGGTGTTCTTGACGGTGTTGCCGTCGATCTTGAGCACGCCGTGCATGTCGTTGAACGGCGTGGAGTCGCCCCAGTCGGTGGTGGTCAGGCTTTCCTGGTTGGCAAGTGCGATGCCCTGACAGGCCATCTTCGTCAGGTTCATCTTGTTGAAGCTGCCCTTGTCCAGGTTGAACTTGATGTCGCCCTTGGCGTTGCTGCGCAAGGCGGATAGGCGATTGCCCTGGGTGGTGATGTCTGCGGTCAGGTTGGCGGCGCCGGAAAGCAGCTTCATGTCCGCCAGGTCGGTGAGCAGCGACAGGGTCTGGATGTTGTTGGCCCGCTCGGTGATCTTCCAGGTCGGGTTGTTCTTGCGCGCATCCAGCGTGGCCTGCACGTTGAAGTCGCCTTCATACAGCTTGCCGGCGAAGGGATCGACTTTGATCAGGCCGTTCTTGGCGGAGATTTTTGACTGAATATCGGTGATGGTCAGGTTGCTGGCAACCAGTTCGCCCAGGCCCAGATCCACGTCCAGGTCGAGGCCGCGCAGGGTGTCCAGCGGCAGCAGGTCGGATTCCGGTGGGGCCTTGGTGCTGCCCGGCGCCGGGGCGCCGCTGTCGTCGCTGCTGGCGGTTTCGGCGGCCGGCTGGTCGGACTTCGGCGGCAGGTAACGGTCGACGTTGATCTTGTCGCCTTTCAGTTTCAGGTCGATGGCGGTGTTGGCCAGACCCAGTCCGAAGCTGCCCTTGAAGGTGGTGTCGTCCAGCTTGAGCTGCAGGTTGTTCAGGTCGACCTGGCCCGGCTTGCCGCCGATATCGGTGGAGAAGGACGCTTTCTTGAGCACGTCCGGATCGCTGGTTTCGATCGGTGCCTGGCCGAGGGTGTCCATCAGGTCGCGGATGGAGAATTCGGCGACGGACAGCTTGCCGTCCAGCTTGGGCTTGTCGCCGAAGCCGGCCACATTAAGGTTCGCGCTCAGCTCCAGGCCGGCCAGTTTGGCAACGAAGTCGGAGAGGGACGCGGTTTCCTGTTCCAGGTTGGCGGCGGCGTTACCGGTGAAACTGGCGTTGACGGTCTTGCCGCCGACGGCCGCGCCTTTGAGTTCAAAGCTGCTGTCCAGGTCCTGCATCTGGAACTGGTTGAGAGCTTCGTTGGCGTTCAGTTGCGCCTTGATCTGCGCGACCACGTCCAGCTCTGGTTCGTTGGTGGCGAAATGGAAGCCGAGGCTGAGCGGGAAGGTCTGGCCCAGGGTAATGTCACTGGCGTTGAGCGAGAAGTCGTCGAGCGTGACGGATTGGCCGGTGCCCTGATCCGAGTAGTGCACCTGGGCGTTGGTGATGGCGATTTCCTCGACGTTGAACTTGAGCGGTTCGCTGCCGCCTTGATCCGCCGCCGGTGTTTCAGCCGGAGCCGGTTCTTCTTTCTGGGCGGCCTGTTCGTCAGCCGGTTTCGTTTCGCCCTCCGGCATGATGCGTTCCCAGTTGCCCTGGCCCTGCTTGTTCTTGACCAGACGGGCGTCCAGGCCGTCGAGTGTGAAGGTGTCGACCGCCGGCGACATGCTGATCAGCGACCAGAAGTCCACTTCCGCCCGCAGCAGGTTGAGCTTCACGAACTGATCGCCGTCAAGCTTGGCCTCCACGTCGTTCACTTCCAGCCCGATGGGGATGAACGACCAGCTGATGTCGCCGTTCAGCGACAGGTCGAGGTTGGTTTTCTTCTCGACGATTTTCTCGATCTGGGGTTTGTAGTCGTTCGGGTCCAGCACCATCGTGGCGATCACGACCGCGGCAGCGATCAGGACGATGACGGCGACGACGGCAATCAGCAGGTAGCGAAGCGCTTTCATGGCAGCAGTATCCTTACGGCTATGTTAATGGCTGGCCCGGAGCGGCTCGCGGGCGCCGGTCATTCGGTGCAGGCAGGGCCGGCCAATCATTGAATGTGAGCGCGGAGTGTCTCAACGCCGCGTAAGCACAACAGTTTTACAACGTCGTATTACGGTTAGCATACGACACAGGATTCAATCAGCCCACCGATCAGGCGGTGTATACCGACAATCTTTCAGAATGTTCATTTGACCACCAATCCCGGTACACTCTGCAGAGAGCGACATCGGGGCAGAAAGCATCGCCCTGAAATGATTAGGTAACAAAATAACGATTGACGGCGTACGACTTTTCGTCAGAATGCCGCGCATCACGTATCCAGGGCCAGAGCGCCCGACACAATAAAGACAACGCAAGTTAAGGAGTTTCGGGTGGCCATCACGATTGCTATTGAGTTGAATCGGGAAATCGATATTCCAGGCAGTTACGACGAGGTGTTCGACCTGCTGGCAGACGTGCCGAAGTCGGCCAGTTACTTCCCCAAAGTGGATAAACTGGTGGATCTGGGCGACAACGTCTACCGCTGGGAAATGGAAAAGATCGGTGTGGACAAGCACTCCATCCAGTCCGTCTATGCCAGCAAGTACGTCGCCGACAAAGACGCCGGCAAGATTACCTGGGAGCCGGTGAAGGGCGAGGGCAACGGTGTCGTGCGCGGCTCCTGGAACCTGTCTGCCAAGGGCGATGACGTGACCCGCGCCAGTTTCCAGACCACGGCGGAGCTGACCCTGCCGCTGCCAAGCCTGCTCAAGCTGGCCATCAGCCCGGTGGTCAAGCACGAGTTCAACGGCATGGTGGACACCTATATGAACAACCTGAAGAAGGCCTTCTAGGCAGCCTTCTCCGACCGGCGTGGCGCCCTGCTGCGTCGGTTCTCGCCATTCCACGCTATCGCCTCAATAAAGTGAGAAAGACGACATAACGCGGTATACTCTGCGCTGTCACAATTTCCGGCTTTATTCACTGGAGTCCCCATGGCCGAACGCAAGGCGCGGGTAGAACGCAATACCCTCGAAACCCAGATTACGGTGTCGATTAATCTCGACGGCACCGGCGAGTCCCACTTCGATACCGGCGTGCCCTTCCTGGAGCACATGATGGATCAGATCGCCCGTCACGGGCTGGTGGATCTGGATATCGTGTCCAAGGGCGACCTGCACATCGACGACCACCACACGGTTGAGGACATCGGCATTACGCTGGGCCAGGCGTTCGTCAAGGCTGTGGGCGACAAGAAAGGCATCCGTCGATACGGTCATGCGTATGTACCGCTGGATGAAGCCCTGTCACGGGTCGTGATCGACCTGTCGGGCCGCCCTGGTCTGAGCATGGAGGTGCCTTACACCCGTGCCACGGTCGGCGGGTTCGATGTGGACCTGTTCGAGGAGTTCTTCCACGGGTTCGTGAACCACTCCATGGTGACGCTGCACATCGATAACCTGAAGGGCAAGAACACGCACCACCAGATCGAGACGGTGTTCAAGGCCTTCGGTCGCGCGCTGCGCATGGCCATCGAGCCGGATGAGCGCATGGCGGGTGTGATCGCGTCCACCAAAGGCTCGCTCTGAGGCGGGTCGTACTGACGCGGGTTCTGTCACCCTATCTGTTATCCCGGCCGGCTGAGGGCAACCCAGCCGGCCGCTGCTTTCCGGAGTTGTCCTGACTATGAAGTCCGTTGCCATCATTGATTACGGCATGGGTAACCTCCATTCGGCCAGCAAGGCGGTCGAGCACGTGGCGCCGGACATGCGCGTCCACGTCACCGATAACGAAGCCCTCATCCGCGAGGCCGATCGCGTGATCCTGCCGGGCGTCGGTGCGATGCGTGACTGCATGGCCGAGATCCGCCGCCAGGGTGTGGATACGCTGGTGAAAGACCTGGTCGCCGAAAGCCGCCCGCTGCTGGGCATTTGCGTCGGCATGCAGGCGCTGATGGCCCGCAGTGAAGAGAACAATGGCGTGGACGGCATCGGCCTGTTCCCGTCGGAAGTCCGCTTCTTCGGCACCCACCTGAAGGACGGGCAGGGCGAGCGCCTGAAAGTCCCGCATATGGGCTGGAACCAGGTCTGGCAGACCCAGGATCACCCGATGTGGCACGACATCGACGACGGTGAGCGCTTCTACTTTGTTCACAGCTACTACGCCGAAGCCGAAGGCAATCCGGACATTGCCGGTCGCACGCACTATGGCGTGGATCTGGCGGCGGCCGTCGCCCGCAACAACGTCTTCGCCACGCAGTTTCACCCGGAGAAGAGCCACCGGGCCGGTCTGCAGTTGCTGAAAAACTTCGTACAATGGTCGGGTCAGTAAGCGCTGACCTCCACACCGAACTGGATTGATAACACCATGCTGATAATTCCCGCCATCGACCTCAAAGACGGAAAATGTGTGCGCCTGCGCCAGGGCCGGATGGATGATTCCACCGTGTTCTCCGAGAATCCGGTCGACGTTGCGGCCCGCTGGGTCGACGCCGGCGCCCGTCGCCTGCATCTGGTGGACCTGAACGGCGCCTTCGCCGGTGAACCGGTGAACGGTGAAATCGTCAACGCCATCGCCAAGCGCTTCCCGGACCTGCCGATCCAGATCGGCGGCGGCATCCGTTCCGCTGAGACCATCGAGGCCTACCTGAAGGCGGGCGTGCAGTGGGTGATCATTGGCACCAAGGCCGTGAAGGAGCCGGAGTTCGTCACCGAGATGTGCAAGCGGTTCCCGGGCCACATCATCGTGGGCCTGGACGCCAAAGACGGTCTGGTGGCGACGGACGGCTGGGCGGAAGTCTCCGAAGTGAAGGCGACGGATCTGGCGAAGCAGTTCGCCAACGACGGCGTGGACAGCATCGTCTACACCGACATCAGCCGCGACGGCATGATGCAGGGCGTGAACGTCGAGCAGACCGCGCATCTGGCGGAGTCCTGCGGGATTCCGGTGATCGCCTCCGGCGGCGTCACCAACATGGACGACATCCAGCGCCTGTCCGCGGAAGCGGATCGTGGCATTCTCGGCGCGATCACCGGCCGGGCCATCTACGAAGGCACCCTGGATGTGGCGGAAGCCCAGGCCTGGTGCGATCAGCAGGAGAAGTGATATGACCCTGGCCAAGCGCATCATTCCCTGTCTGGACGTCGATAAGGGCCGCGTGGTCAAGGGCGTCAACTTCGTCGATATCCGCGACGCCGGCGACCCGGTGGAGGTGGCCCGCAAGTACAACGAGCAGGGCGCGGACGAGATCACCTTCCTGGACATCACCGCCAGTCACGAAAGCCGCGATACGACCTACGAGACCGTCGAGCGGATGGCCAGCCAGGTCTTTATCCCGCTGACCGTCGGAGGCGGCGTGCGCACCGTGGAAGACATCCGCAAGCTGCTCAATGCCGGCGCGGACAAGGTCAGCATCAACACCGCGGCGGTCTTCAACCCGAAGTTCGTGCGCGAGGCCGCCGAGCGGTTCGGTAGCCAGTGCATCGTGGTCGCCATCGACGCCAAGCGGGTCAGTGCCGAAGGCGAAACGCCGCGCTGGGAGATCTTCACCCACGGTGGCCGCAAGCCGACGGGGCTGGACGCCGTTGAATGGGCGAAGAAGATGGTCGAGATGGGCGCCGGCGAGTTGCTGCTCACCAGCATGGACCGTGACGGCACCAAGATCGGTTTCGATCTGGGCCTGACGCGCGCGATCAGCGATGCGGTGGTGGTGCCGGTGATTGCCTCAGGCGGTGTGGGCGAGCTGCAGCACCTGGCGGACGGCGTGACCCAGGGCGGTGCCGATGCGGTGCTGGCGGCGTCGATCTTCCACTTCGGTCAGCACACGATTCCCGAAGCGAAGCAGTTCATGCATGAGCAAGGGATTGAGGTTCGGCTTTAAGTCCGCTCCATGGGTGCGGCTTGCCAAGCGAGCCGCATCAAGCACAACCCGCTTTTCTGTGTTTTCCAGTCTTGATTAGTTCTCCGAAGCCCGGCCTTTAGCCAGCGACGTCCGCACCGGCTGCTTCACATCCACAAACATCGGCGCGTTGTTGTGCCGCATGGCCCACAGGCCGCTGACCGTGGCCACGGCGATGCCCTGCGCATCCAGCTCCGGCAGGTGCTTCACCAGATAATCCACCGTCACCTTGTGCGGATGGCCGATGCCAATCGCGGTGCCGTTGCGCTTGGCGGTTTCCACCAGCAGTTTGAACTGCCGATCCACCGCTTCCTCGGTCTGTTCATTGTCGAGGAACACGTCACGGCTCATGTTGGGCACGTCGTGATCGCTGGCGCTCTTGGCGGCCACGGTGCCGGCAATGGTGCGGCTGTCCACGAAGTAGAGCGGGTAGTGGAACAGCTCCTTCATGACCCAGTCCATGTGCTGGCGGTTCTGGGTGAGCAGGCTGCCCATGTGATTATTCACGCCCTGCACGTAGGGAATGGACTGCAGGGAATGTCGCAGGCTCATGGTGGTGGCGCGTTCGTCCATGCTGGCGTCCAGGCCACCGGCGCCGAGGCCAATGTGATGGGTGTTCGCCATGGGCGCGTGCAGCATGATTTCCTTGCCGTTGGCATGGGCATCCCGGGCCAGCGAGGTGGTATGGGGCCGGAACGGCAGGAAGGCGAGGGTGATCGGCTGGGACAGCTGGATCAGGCGTTCGCCCTGAACTTTGTCGTGGCCCATGTCATCGATAATGATGGCGATGGTGGGCGGCGGCTGTTCGCCGCGCGGGGCGGCCTGGATCGGCGTTGCCAGCACCGGGGCGATACACAGCAACGCGGGCGCCAGAAGCGCCCGGCAGGAACGGCTCAATCTCACTGGGCGCTCTCTTTGCTCTTGCCGAGAATTCCCAGCCCTTTCAATAGGTTCAGGGCTGTGCGTAGCTGGTAGTCCTTGGCCACCAGTTCGTCTTTGGCCGCTTTCGCGGTCTTGTCGTCGGTCTTGCCGTCTTCCGTGCCGTTTTCCAAGTGGCCGCTCAGGTCCGCTTCGGTGAAGAACGGTTGGTTGTCCACCTCGGTCAGGCGGGCCTGTTTGACCACGATGTCCGGGTGGATGCCCTTGGCCTGGATGGAGCGGCCGCTGGGGGTGTAATAACGGGCAGTCGTGAGCTTGATGGCGTGGGTCTCGTCCAGCGGGATGACGGTCTGGACCGAGCCCTTGCCGAAGGATTCGGTGCCCATGATCACGGCGCGGTGGTTATCCTGCAGGGCGCCGGCCAGGATCTCGGACGCCGACGCGGAGCCGCCGTTGATCAGCACGACGATCGGCGCGCCATCGGTCTCATCGCCCGGCTGGGCGCTGAAACGCAGCTTGGAGCTCTGGATACGGCCGTCGGTGTAGACAATCAGGCCTTCATCCAGCACCGCATCCGCGGACTCCACGGCCGCCTGCAGCACGCCGCCCGGGTTGTTGCGCAGGTCGATGATGAGGCCGCTGAGCTTGCCGCCGTTGTCCTGTTCCAGCTTGTCGATGGCTTCGACGAATTCACGACCGGTTTCGGCCTGGAATTGGGTCAGGCGCAGGTAGGCGTAGCCCGGCTCCAGCATGCGGGATTTAACGCTGGCCACTTTGATCACGTCGCGCTTGACGTCGATCTCGATGGGCGCGCTCTGTTCGTCCCGCACGATGGTCAGCTTGAGGGTCGAGCCGGGCTTGCCGCGCATCAGGTTGACGGCTTCTTCCAGGCTCATGCCTTTGACGGGTTGGTCACCCAGCTTGATGATCATGTCACCGGCCTGCACGCCGGCTTTCTGGGCCGGGGTGTCGTCGATGGGAGAGATGACGCGGACAAAGCCGTCTTCCATGCCCACTTCAATGCCCAGGCCGCCGAATTCGCCGCTGGTGCTTTCCTCCAGCTCTTCGTAGGCCTGAGGCTCCAGGTAGGCAGAGTGAGGGTCGAGGCCGGACAGCATGCCCTTGATGGCGTTCTCTAGCAGCGTGGTATCGTCCACTTCCTCGACGTAGGCTTCGCGGATGCGGCCAAACACTTCGGTGAACTTGCGCAGTTCATCCAGCGGCAGCTGCTTTTCCGGGTTGGGCAGGCGAACGGTCACATCCTTGCCGTTGGCTTCGCCCTTGAGAATGGTTTCGCCAGTTTCGGGATCGGTGTCTGCCAGCGCCAGCGCCGGTAGGGTCAACAGGCTGTAAGCGCAGAGAAGAGCGGTAGCGGCGGTACGTCTGGCCAGTTTCATGCAGTGTTCCTGTACTCGCGGTGTTTTATTGTCACGGTGGGTAGGCAATGGAAGACAGCAATACAGTGTGTTCTCACGGCGCATCCCTCACCTTATTTATGGGCCAGCCACCTCATTGGGTTCTGTGGCTTGCCGTTATGCCGAATCTCGAAATAGAGCCGGGCGCTCGAATCCTTGTCGCCCTCGCCCGCGATAGCGATGGTCTCACCGGCCCTGACCCATTCTCCGGGGCTCTTGAGCAGGCTCGAATTACGGCCGTAGAGGCTCATGTAACCATCCCCGTGGTCAATAATGGTCAGAAGTCCGAAGCCGCGCAACCAGTTGGCGAAAACGACGCGCCCGTAATGGACGGCTTTGACCTCGGCCTCGGGCTGGGCGGCGATGAGCAGGCCGTTGTGGCGCAGGCGCCCATTATGCAGGCTCTCGCCATAGCCGATAATTACCTTACCACGGGTTGGCCACGGGAGTTTAGCGCGCAAACTTGAGAAAGGTTGTGATTCTTTGGGCGTGGGAATGTCGGCAATCGCGGCTTCCACTTCCTTCAGGAGTTTTTCCAGTCGTTCCCGGTCGGCCACCAGATCCTGGCGCTTGCCTTTCTTGTCGGAGATGTCCGATTTCAGCAGGGCCAGGGTGCGTTCGCGGGTTTTGTGCTGGTCCTCCAGCTTGTCCTGGCGTTCGGCGACGGCGGCTTCGGTTTTCTTGAGTTTGAGCTGGGCGGCGATGCTTTGTTCGCGCGTGGTTTTGAGATCGTCCAGGGTGCGGTTGAAGGCTTCCAGCCGGCTGACGGTGTCTTTGCTCAGGTACTCGTGGTAGGTCATGACCCGTGACAGCTTCTGCGGATCGATCTCGTTGAGCAGGACTTTCAGGGCGGGCGCGTCGCCGGCCATCCAGGCGGCCCGGATCTGGGCTTTGAGCGCCTCGCGCTTGGCGGCAAGCTCCTTCTCCAGTTTCCGCTCGCGATCCTTGAGCTTGTCGATTTCGGTCTGTTGCTCGGCCGCCTGCTGACGCAGGGAGCGACGTTCCTTCTTGAGCTGGCCGATCTTGCGCTCGGTGCTGGCCAGGGTCTGTTCCAGTTCGCCGCGGTCGGCTTCGGCGTCTTTGAGCCAGTCGTCGATGTCGGCGATCTGTTCCTTGAGCGCTTCAATCTGCTCCGGAGAAACGGAGTCGGCGTCCTGCGCGTAGGTTGTCGCAGGGAGGGGAGACAGCAGGGCGACCAGCAGCAACCCGGCGCGCAGGACGCGCGTCGGGAGGCTGGATCGGGAGTCGGGGCGGCACTGCCGGATGGCCGCGTGGGTCACACTGAGTCCTAGTCTTGTTCGATCAGTGAATGACCGGTCATTTCAGCCGGCTGTTCCAGCTGCATCAGGGTCAGCAGAGACGGGGCCACATCACTCAGGGCGCCGTCGTCCTTGAGGTGGATCTTGCGGCTGCCCATGTACACCAGCGGCACCGGGCCGGTGGTGTGTGCGGTGTGCATCTGGCCGGTGCTGGGGTCGGACATCTGTTCGCAGTTGCCGTGGTCGGCGGTAATCAGGGCCTGGCCGTCGACGTCTTTCAGCGCGGCGTCGATCTTCGCCAGGCACTGGTCGAGGCACTCGGCGGCCTTGACTGCAGCGTCATAGCTGCCGGTATGGCCGACCATGTCACCGTTGGCGTAGTTGCACACCACGAGATCGTACTTGCCGCTGCGAATGGCTTCGCACAGCTTGTCAGTCACTTCCGGCGCGCTCATTTCCGGCTGCAGGTCGTAGGTGGCCACGTTGGGCGAGGGCACCAGGATGCGATCTTCGCCTTTATACGGCTCTTCGCGGCCGCCCGAGAAAAAGAACGTCACGTGGGCGTATTTTTCGGTCTCGGCGATGCGCAGCTGGGTCTTGTCCAGCTTTTCCATGTACTCGCCCAAGCTGTTGACCAGCTTCTCGGGCGGGTAGGCGCAAGAGGTTTTGATGTCGGCGGAATACTCGGTGAGCATCACAAAGTCCGACAGGGTCGGGCGTTGCTGGCGCTCGAAGCCATCAAAATCATCCTCGACGAAGGCGCGGGTCATTTCCCGGGCGCGGTCGGCGCGGAAGTTCATGAAGATCATGCTGTCGCCGTCCTGCACGAAGGCGTCCGGCTCGCCGGCGGCCTGGATGCGGGTGGCCTTGACGAACTCGTCGTTCTCGCCACGCTCGTAGGCTTCATGCAGACCTTCGACCGGGGTGTCCGCGGTGAATTCACCTTTGCCGGCGGTCAGCAGGTTGTAGGCGGCTTCGACGCGGTCCCAGCGGTTGTCGCGGTCCATCGCGAAGTAGCGGCCAACGAGGGAGGCAATGCGGCCCACGCCCATTTCCCGCAGTTTGCCGTCCACTTTTTTCAGTGAAGGCTCGGCGCTGCGCGGCGGCATGTCACGGCCGTCCAGGAAGGCATGAACGTAGACGGCCTTTGCGCCCCGTGAGCGGGCCACTTCGGCGGCCGCCAGGATATGGTCTTCGTGGGCGTGGACGCCGCCCGGAGACAACAGGCCCATCAGGTGAACGGCCTTGCCTTTCTCCACGGCCTTGTCGATGGCACTGGTGATCACCGGGTTGTCGGCGAAGGCGCCATCGGCGATGTCTTTATCGATGCGGGTCAGGCTCTGGTAGACGATGCGACCCGCGCCCAGGTTCATGTGACCGACCTCGGAGTTGCCCATCTGGCCCTTGGGAAGGCCAACGAACATGCCGGAGGTGTTGATCAGCGTTTTCGGCTGCTCTTGCCAGAGCTTGTCCCAGAACGGGGTGTTGGCATTGCTGATGGCATTGTCGTCAGAAGGGTCGCGATAACCCCAGCCGTCGAGAATTATCAGTGCAGTCGTCTTTCGCATTGCGGTCATTACCTGGTCCGATGGAAATGGGAATGGAGTGCCGAGTCTACCTTTTTTGAACGACTCAGGCTATGTGGGCCGCCTTCTGTCAAGCGTTACGGATGTGTATAATCGCGCATCAATTTCGTTTGCAGGCCCCGCAGGTTGTACTGATGAACTTTCTGGAAAAACTCCCTGAATTTGTTGCCAATCATTACGTGCTCGCCACGCTTTTCATTCTCATGCTGGTGGCGCTGGCCCTGCTGGAGATGCGTCGTGGGGGCAAAAAGATTACCGCCCAGTCGGCGATCGGCCTGCTGAACAAGGACGAAGCCGTGGTGGTCGACATCCGCGAGAAGAAGGAATATGGCACGGGTCATATCGTCGGTTCCCTGCACATTCCGCTCAATTCCCTGAAGGAGCGGATGGATGAACTCAAGAAATACGAGGACAAGCAGATCATCGTCGCGGACAAGATGGGCCAGCATTCCGCAACGGCGGTCAAGCAGCTGAACGAGGCGGGTTATAGCAATGTGGTGCGCCTGGCCGGCGGCATTTCCGAGTGGCAGGGCAGCAACCTGCCGCTGAAGCGCAAGAAGAAATAATCCCTCAAGTGCGCCAGTTGAATTCCCCGCCCACTTGGCGCACTGTTTCACATCGATATCCCCTGACAGCGGGTATAGTGAGGCCCTCTCACAGTACCCGCTCACAATAATCAGACCGGAGGGCACTCCCGGTGCGCTCCCAGACAAGAACCGGAAGGAAAGAAAATGGCTGAGAATCAGCAGGCAGCAGGCAACGAAAACGCAAACCCGGACCAGCCCCAGTTTGCGCTGCAGCGTATCTACATCAAGGACCTGTCCTTCGAGTCCCCGAATTCGCCGACCATTTTCCAGGAACAGTGGCAGCCCCAGGTCAACCTGGATCTGAACACTTCGCACACCAAGGTCAGCGACAACCAGTACGAAGTGGTCCTGTCCATGACGATTACCGCCAAGATCGAAGAGAAGGTGGCCTATATCGTCGAAATCCAGCAGGCCGGCGTGTTCATGGTCAAGGGTATCGAAGGGCCGCAGCTGGGTCAGATGCTGGGCGCCTACTGCCCGACCATCCTGTTCCCGTACGCCCGCGAGTCCATCGATACCATCGTCAACAAGGGCAGCTACCCGGGCCTGATGCTGGCGCCGGTGAACTTCGACGCGATCTACGCCCAGGCGCTCAAGCGTCAGCAGGAAGAAGCGGCCGGTCAGGCCACCGAAGAACAGAAGCACTGATCCTGCCTCCCGGGACCGGCTTTCCGGCCGGTCCCGCCCCTTCATCCCCGAAACCTCCCGGTTCCTCTCTGCCAGACTGACTGTCCCGTTTCCCAACACGCGGCCGTTGGCGTATCTTTGGGCTCTCCTGTAAACCCCGGCCATTAGGGCCGTCTGTTAACGCTCCAGAGTCGCCATGTTCCATATCGTCCTGCATGAACCCCAGATTGCCCCCAATACCGGCAACATTATCCGTCTGGCCGCCAACACCGGCTTCCAGTTGCATCTGATCGAACCGCTGGGTTTCGATTTCGAGGAGCGCAAGCTCCGTCGGGCGGGGCTGGACTATCACGACCTGGCAAACGTGAGCCGTTACCGGGATTTCGAGGACTTCCTGGCGAAGCAGCCGGGCAAGCGGATCTACGCCATGACCACAAAGGCGAGCACGCATTACAGTGAGGTGGCATTCGAGGCGGGGGATTGTCTGCTGTTTGGTAGCGAAACCGCCGGTCTGCCCGCGGACATCCGCGGCGGCTCTGCTATCGAGCAGGCGTTGCGCCTGCCGATGTGTGACACCTCCCGGAGTCTGAACCTGTCCAACGCGGTGGCCGTCGTGTGTTACGAGGCCTGGCGTCAGGTCGGGTTCAAAGGGGGTATCTGAGAAGACCGTGTGAGAACCGCCGCGTTCGCGACGTTCCCACACGGTCTCTCTGAGGCGGCTCTATCAGTCGCCTGAGGTCAGGTTGCTGAGCAGGCGGCTGGTGCTCTCGTGAGCATCGCCGAACAGCATGTGGGTGTTCTCCTTGAAGAACAGCGGGTTTTCCACACCGGAGTAACCGGCGGACATGCCCCGCTTGAGGACCACGACCTGGCGCGCTTTCCAGACTTCCAGAACCGGCATACCGGCAATCGGGCTGCCCGGGTCTTCCGCGGCGCTCGGGTTGACCGTGTCGTTGGCACCGATCACCAGGACCACGTCGGTCTCGGGGAAGTCTTCGTTGATCTCATCCATTTCCAGCACGATGTCATACGGCACGTGGGCCTCGGCCAGCAGCACGTTCATGTGCCCCGGCAGACGACCGGCCACCGGATGGATCGCGAAGCGCACGTTGACGCCCCGCTTGCGCAGGAACTGGGTGATCTCGCTGACCGCGTTCTGGGCCTGGGCGACGGCCATGCCGTAACCCGGTGCGATGATCACGGAGTCCGCGTTGCGCAGCTCGTCGGCCACTTCATCGATGGAGGTTTCGTTGATGGTCAGGTCGCCGTCCACCGCAGCGGAGCTGGAACTGGTCTGACCGAAGCCGCCCAGGATGACGCTCACGAAGGAGCGGTTCATCGCCTTACACATGATGTAGCTCAGGATCGCACCGCTACTGCCCACCAGGGCGCCGGTCACGATCAGCAGGTCGTTGCCCAGCATGAAGCCGATGGCGGACGCCGCCCAACCGGAATAACTGTTGAGCATGGACACCACAACCGGCATGTCCGCACCACCGATCGCCATGATCAGGTGGATACCCAGAATGCACGCCAGGGCGGTCATGATGGCCAGGGCCAGCAGGCCTTCGACCATGCTGTCGGTGGTCAGGAACCAGCCACCCAGGCCGATGCAGGCCGCGATGATGATCAGGTTCATCAGGTGGCGACCCGGCAAGGTCAGTGCCTTGCTGGCGATACGGCCGTCCAGCTTGCCGCAGGCAATCAGGGAACCGGTGAAGGTCACCGCACCGATGAAGATGCCGACGAACACTTCCACCAGCTTGATGGTGTGCTCCGCACCGTGGGTGTCGACCAGCGGCTCGACGAAGCCGGCAAAGCCGACCAGCACCGCGGCCAGACCCACGAAGCTGTGCAGCAGGGCCACCAGCTGGGGCATCTGGGTCATTTCCACCTTGTTGGCGATGACGATACCGATAGCGCCACCGATGGCGATGGCCACCAGGGTCATCATCCAGCCCGCACCCATGCCGGCCATGGTGGCGGCGATGGCGATGAGAATACCGGCGATGCCGTAGACGTTACCGCGACGGGCGGTTTCCTGGTGGCTCAGGCCGCCCAGGCTCAGAATAAACAGGACACTAGCGGCCACGTAGGCGACTGTAATTAATCCTTGTGACATGGTCGCTCTCCTTACCTATGGAACATCTTGAGCATGCGGTAGGTGACCCGGAAGCCCCCACCGATGTTGATACAGGCAATCAGCACCGCGAAGAACGCGAGAATACCGATCACCAGGTTCTGCGCCTGGGCCAGGTGCAGGACGGCGCCGATCACGATGATGCCGCTGATGGCGTTGGTCACACTCATGAGAGGGGTATGGAGTGATGCTGTCACGTTCCAGATCACCTGCCAGCCGACAAAACAGGCCAGCACGAAGACCGTGAAGTGGGACAGGAAGGACGTCGGTGCGTAGGCACCGATGCCGTACAGGGCCGCGACGGTGGCGACCAGCAGGGCGCCTTTCCAGAACGCCTTGGCGCCGGATTTGCCGTCTTCGGCCTCGTCGCTGGCCGGTTGTGCGGCCGGCTTCGGCTGGGCCGGTTTGGGCGCAGGCTTCTCCGGCTGCGGGGCCGGCCAGGTGACCTTGCCTTCGTGGGTCACGGTCACGCCACGGATGACGGTGTCTTCCATGTTGACGTTGATCTCGCCGTCTTTCTCCGGCGTGAGTTCGCCCAGCAAGTGCCACAGGTTGGTGGCGTACAGGTCGGAGGACACGCTCGCCATCCGGCTTGGCAGGTCGGTGTAGCCGACGATGCTGACGCCGTTCTCGACCGCGACTTCACCCGGCTGGGTCAGCTCGCAGTTGCCACCCTGTTCGGCGGCCAGATCCACGACCACGCCGCCCGGCTTCATGGCGCGAACCATGTCGGCGGTAATCAGGCGCGGGGCCGGCTTGCCCGGGATCAGGGCGGTGGTGATGATGATGTCGACTTCCTTGGCCTGTTCCATGAACAGGGCCATTTCCGCCTCGATGAACTCTTTGCTCATCTGCTTGGCGTAGCCGCCGCTGCCGCTGCCGTCTTCCTCGAAGTCCAGCTCCAGGAAGTCGGCGCCCATGCTTTCCACCTGTTCTTTCACTTCCAGGCGGGTATCGAAGGCGCGCACGATGGCGCCCATGCTGCGGGCTGCACCGATGGCCGCCAGACCGGCGACACCGGCACCGATGACCATGACCTTGGCGGGCGGTACTTTACCGGCCGCGGTAACCTGACCGGTGAAAAAGCGGCCGAAGCGGTTGGAGGCTTCAACCACCGCGCGGTAGCCGGCGATGTTGCCCATGGCGCTCAGGGCGTCCATTTTCTGGGCGCGACTGATGCGGGGCAGGGCGTCGATGGAGAAGGCGGTGACGTTCTTGGACGCCAGTGTCTCCAGCATTTCAGGATTCTGTGCCGGCCACAGGAAGCTCAGCAGATAGCTGTCGTCCTTGATCAGGCTGGTCTCGTCCAGATCGGCCTCTTTGTTGTAGCCAGGGCCGCGGACTTTCAGGATGAATTCTGCAGCGGACCAGAGGTCGCGTGCGTTTTCCGCAATCTCGGCGCCGGCTTCGCGATAGGCATCGTCATGATACTTCGCGGCGTCACCTGCACCAGTTTCGACAACGACCGTATGGCCAAGCTTGATCAGCTTGCCGACGGACGCCGGCGTTGCTGCCACCCGGTTTTCGCCGGGATGGCATTCCTTGGGGATGCCAATTTTCATGTGCAAATCTCTCTATTGACGTCTGTTACGGGTGTCCGTTTTTTATTTGGCCGCATAGCCTACACGAAGCGGGCCAGGATATCTGTCTATCCAAATTATTCTTTTTCCGAGTTTTTCATTCCCTGAGTCGATCCGGCAGTTTCGGACATCACCGTTACTCGCCGGAATCGCTCATCTGGCGAGGGGGTGCGGTTGTACCATAAGTCGGTAAATACGTATAGACATTAATTGACCGCTTTGGGTGTTTTTTAGACAGAATGGCGATTATGAATCATTGTCTGACGCGCGTGGATAGCCGGTCTGACGTGGGGAGGCGGTTAATCGGGACAAGCGGAGTAAGCAGGGCCGGCAGCGAGTGCGCTACCGGCCTGTTGGCACCTCGAGAGGCTTAGCGTTCGACGGCCAGCGCGACGCCCATGCCGCCACCGATACAGAGGGTAGCCAGACCTTTTTTGGCGTCCCGGCGTTGCATTTCATGCAGCAGGGTGACGAGGATGCGACAACCTGACGCACCAATCGGGTGGCCCAGGGCGATGGCGCCGCCGTTGACGTTCACGTTGTCGGTATTCCAGCCCAGGTCCCGGTTGACGGAGATGGCCTGCGCGGCGAAGGCCTCGTTGGCTTCGATCAGGTCGAGGTCGTCGACGGACCAGCCGGCGCGCTCCAGGCAGCGACGGGTGGCGGGAATCGGACCGGTGCCCATGATCTGCGGGTCCACGCCGGCGCTGGCATGGGCGCGGATGGTCGCCAGCGGCGTCAGTCCCAGGGCCTGGGCTTTTTCAGCGCTGCAGACCACGACCGCAGCGGCGCCATCATTAATGGACGACGCGTTGCCCGCCGTCACGGAGCCGTCTTTCTTGAAGGCCGGCTTCAGCTTGGCCAGGCTTTCGCCGGTCACGCCGGCGCGCGGGCCTTCGTCCTTGTCCACGACCAGCGGATCGCCTTTGCGTTGCGGGATCGTGACCGGCACGATCTGGCCGTCGAAGTAACCGGCTTCACGGGCGGCAGCGGCTTTTTGCTGGGACGCTGCGGCAAAATTGTCCTGCTCTTCCCGGGAGATGCCGTATTTTTCCACGATGTTTTCGGCGGTAATGCCCATATGGTAGCCGTTGAAGGCGTCCCAAAGGCCGTCGTTGACCATGGTGTCGACCAGCTTCCAGTCGCCCATGCGCTGGCCGTTGCGGCTGTTGGGCAGCACGTGGGGTGCCTGGCTCATGCTTTCCTGGCCGCCGGCGATGATCAGGTCGGCGTCGCCGCAGCGAATGGACTGGACGGCCATGTGAACGGCTTTCAGGCCGGAACCGCAGACCTTGTTGATGGTCAGTGCCGGAACGCCCGCGGGCAGACCGGCGTTGATGGCCGCCTGGCGGGCCGGGTTTTGGCCGCAGCCCGCGGTCAGGACCTGGCCGAGGACCACTTCGTCGACCTGTTCGCCAGCAATGCCGGTTTCCTCAAGCAGGGCCTTGATCACAGCTGACCCAAGCTGGTCAGCACGCAGGCTCGACAGGCCGCCACCGAAGGTGCCAATGGCCGTTCGGCGGGCCGCCGCAATGACAACGTCACGCATGATGCTTTCTCCCGTTATAAGATTTATCCCGGCATTGTAACTGAATTCCGGGGCACTAAGGTTCCATGCCGCCGGATCGTGTCAGATCCAGGCTGTCACTGATGATCTGGTGGCGTCGACGCCGGATGGCCAGCCCCAGTTCCTTGCCCTGATACCCCTCATCCATCAGGGTACGGGGATCGACGGCCTTGGCGGCTCTCACCGCATCCTGGATAGGCAATGGGTTGAAGTCGATACGACGCGCCAGACCCACAGCCCGGATGGCGACCAGCAGCTCATCGAAACGCTCCGGCCGCCGCCAGGCATCGCATCGGTCGAGGATGGCCAGCAACAGGCCGGGATCGTTACGGGCCTCGCCCAGCAGGTCATCGGCGTTGGCCGCCAGATGCGTGGCCAGGGCGCGGCAATCGTTCGGCGCTTTTAACCGGTCGCACAGGCTGTCGACGCCGGCCGCATCCTGCAGGCTACCGGTCAACGCGGCGAAGCGGATGGTGAGCGACTCGCTCAGTTCACTGGCAAATTGCAGGGCGCGTAACGCGTTGGGTGCCGGTTCCTGTTCCATGGCGGTGGCCAGCGACGGCATCAGGATCGCCAGCGCGCCGCAGTCCTGCAGCACACTGAAAAAGACCGTCGGCGAGGCTTCCAGCAGCGCGCGCTGCATTTCCTGCCAGATGCGCTCCGGCACCAGGTGCTCCACTTCGCCGGCTTCTACCATCGTGCGCATCAGCGCCCGGGTCTCCTCGGCAATGCAGAAACCCAGCGGTGCAAAACGGGCGGCGAAGCGCGCTACCCGCAGGATGCGCAGGGGATCTTCGGCGAACGCGGGGGACACGTGCCGCAGCAGGCGCTTTTCCAGATCGGCTTGGCCGTTGAAAGGGTCGACAATGGAGCCGTCCTCGGCCTGGGCCATGGCGTTGATGGTGAGATCGCGGCGGCGCAGATCGTCTTCCAGGGTCACGTCGGGCGCGCTGTGGACCACGAAGCCGTGATAGCCGTGGCCGCGCTTGCGTTCGGTGCGGGCCAGGGCGTATTCCTCGTTGCTCTGCGGATGAAGGAAGACGGGGAAGTCCGCGCCGACCTGTCGGAAGCCTTGCCGGATCATGTCCTCCGGCGTGGCGCCGACCACGACCCAGTCCCGGTCCTTGACCGGGCGGCCCAACAAGGCATCGCGTACCGCGCCACCTACGAGATAGATATTCATGCGTGATCCTGTCGTTGCGTCAACGGGATTATCAGGATCAACGGGGGCGTGAGCAACACCGGCCCGCTGCGGGACCGGTGTGGCGGGTGATGGCGGTCGTCAGAAAGCCGCGCCGAGCTCCACAGCGCCACCGACTTCGGTGTCGCTGAACAGGCCGGCCACTTCCAGGTGGGCGCCAAACGGCGAGAAGCCCAGACCGAAGGTGTACTGGGTGGTCTCCTCGATGCCGTCGTTGTTGTCATTGCTGGCCAGGTTATGGCGGACACCGGTACGCAGCTGCACGGCCCGGAACGCGTCGAACTCGGCGCCCAGGGCAATCCACTGGGTGTCATCCCCGTAACCGAATGCCTTGTTCTTGGTCAGGTCCGCTTCAGCGGTCAGGACGTGCATGTCGCCGCGATGGGCGATGCCTACGGTGGCTTTCGGATCCAGTTCGTAGGTGCGGCCGGACTTCGAATCCAGCTCCATGGGGATGATGTTGCGCACGCTCAGTCCGGCGGTCCAGTGTTGGTTTTTACCGAAGCGATAGGCCGTGCCCAGATCGGCGTTGAAGCCGTTTTTCTTGGTCTCGTATTCACTGGCGTTGAAGTCGCTGTCGTCAAAGTCGCTGACTTCCTGCACGTACTCGAAGGTGCGCAGCTGCACGTACTTGGGGGACACGCCGATCGACAGCGTGTTGTCGTTCGCCAGTGTAAACGCCTTGGCCATGCTGAGCCCGACTTCGCCCTGGGCGGCGGCAATCACCGTACCGTCCGAGTTGAGCTGATCGCCGATGTCATCGATACCGGCGGCCAGGGCCGGGTTGTTCTTGATGGCTTCCAGCAGGGCGATGTCGCTGTCGGCCACGTTGCCGCGGCCGGTGGCGCGCAGGGTGGCGTCGGTAAACACACCGACGGAAATCGACGAGCTGGGAACCGCCACGCTGATACCCACGCCGGCGTCGGCCCGCACGGTATCGCGGTCGAGTTCCACCAGCTGGTTCTGCAGGCGCCCGGCGCTCTGTTGTACGCCGGTGAAGTTGGCGGCATCCACTTGCTGGTTGAGGAGGTCGATGGTGTCCTGGATGTCGTCAATCTGGTCGACGACTTTCTCATCGTCTGCCATGCGGGCGTTCACCGACGGCAGGATCAGGCCAAAATCATTGGCCCAGTCGTGTTGTTGCATGGCCATCATGGCCGGATTGGCGGTGTTGGCGGACGCGGGTTGCGCCACGGCGACACCGGTGCCTCCCATGGCAAAGGAACGGGCCGTGGTAAAGCTCTGCGGCCCGGCAATTGCAGTCCCGGTGGTGGCCGCGAGGCCAATCGCCAGGACAAGGCGTGCGTGCTTCATTGGGTGACTTCTCCCATTGTTCTGGTTGTCGAGCTTCCTCCCGGAAGTGCCCCGCACTATAGTTCAAGCGGCCCGCCGGTTGTGTGACCAGACGGTTACGGGACGTGGCTTTTTGCGATCCTGTGGCCGGGTTCACTGGGCGGACAGCTCTTGCCGCTTGCCGCCATCGGGTTCTGGGTTTGACGGGTTTATTCCAGTGCTGTCAGCGGTTTGGCACTTCTGGCGTGATTTTTTCATGGTGGGTGGCAAAGCTGCATTTTCGCCGGAGAAAAAGATGAAGCGTTTTTTGATGATCCTGAGTCTTGCCGCGGTTGGTCTGGCCGGTTGCGCCACGTCAGGCTCGGGCACTCAGGGCAGGAACATCGATCCAGAGCGACTGGAGCCGATAGTGGTTCGAGTCAGTGGGTTCGGCACCTATGAAAACAGTGCGGATGATCGCCTCGACACCCGCAAGCGCCTGCTGGCTCGCCGTGCTTCCAAGCTCGATGCCTATCGCGCCCTGGCCGAACGGGTATACGGGACGGTGGTCTATGGCAGCTCCACGGTCAACGACTTCGTGCTGCACAACGACAACTTCCGGGCTTATGTCGACAGCTACATCCGCGGCGCCAAGCTGGTCGCCGTCAACGAGCACAGCGACGGTGTGGTTGAGTCGGTGATGGAGCTCAAGCTGGAACCGCGCTTCCGGGCCTGCGTGGCCATGTCTGACGACCGTGAGGTGGCCGAGCGCTGCGCGATTCCCATGCCGTCCGGCAATGACCGCCGGGGCGATGTGGCCGCCGACAACGTCGACTCCCTCTATTACCTGGAGTGATCGGCATGAGGCGAGGGATTCTGTTACTGGTCGGCTTGTTGCTCAGTGGCGCTGTCTCGGCGGCGTGGGTGCAGGGTACCGGTCAGGCAGTGATTGTTAACGGTGATATGAATGCCGCGCGGGAAGAGGCTCGAAACGCCGCTTTGCGGGACGCCGCTCTGCAATACGAGGCGCAGGTATCCAGCCAGGATACGATGGAAAACGGCGTGCTCACGGATTCTCGGCTGACGGTGGCCTCCCGGGCTCAGGCCCGACAGGTCCGGGTGATTGAGGAGCAGCGTCGCGGTAACCTGCTGCGCCTGACGGTGGAGGCGGACATGTCCCGCGGCCAGCAGTGTGCCGCCCGGGACGCGGCGCGCCTGCGAAAAAGAGTGGCGATTACCGGTTTCCCGATGCTGAATCCCGGCGATGCCCGAATGGGGCGTATCAGCGATGCCGGCGAAGTGTTGCCGCAGCAGCTACTGGGCCGCTTGCAGGGCGATGGCGCCGTTCAGGTGTTCGGTGCCACCCAGGTGCAGCTTTTCCCGGATATTGGCAATGCGCCGACGCAGCAGCGTTTCGACAACAGTCTGACGAACGTGATTCAGCTGGCCAAAGAGCTGGACGTGCAGTTTGTCGTCACCGGGGTGATTCGGGATATGTCGCTGGCGGATCCGACCGCCTGGGGTACGTCGATTCTGGATCGGATGTCCCGGGGGCTGGGCATGAAGAACCAGGAACGTCAGTTCGTGGCCGACCTGATGGTGTATGACGGCTTCAGCGGTTCACCGGTCTATCAGAAGCGGTTTGTGACCAGCGGCACCTGGAATGAGGATATGACGGCGTCCGTCGGGTTCGGCTCGCCGGCGTTCAATGACACGGACTATGGCAAGGCGGTGGGCAAGGTGATGGGTGACATGGAGCAGGCGGTCAATCAGGCCCTGGCCTGCCAGCCGTTCATTACCCGGATCAGCCGCGTCGACGGCCAGCAGGTCTACCTGCGCTCCGGTGCCACGGCGGGCCTGCGGCCGGGCGACAAGCTGCAACTCTATCGCAGTTACCAGTTCTTCGATTCGCCGGGCACCACACCGGAGCTGCGCGATGCCGAGGTCACCATGACCGTCAATCACGTTCACCCGGATTTCAGCAGCGGTCTGATGCCGGAGCAGGGCGGCATCAAGAATTTGCAGCGGGACGATATTGCGATTATCTGGTGACCCGTAGCCAGCGCTCGGTGTTGTAACGCCGGTAGGTTGGGCTGACGCAGGAAGCCCAACACGGGAGGCCTCAAATGCCCCCGATACGAGCCGTTGTGGCAGGCAACGAGCAGTCGGTTCGGCAGTACATGCTACGTGAGTCTGGTATTGTTGGGCTTCCTGCGTCAGCCCAACCTACGGAGAGGTGCCTGGCCTGGTGGCTCGACTTAGGCCCCGGTTTCCTCTTTAACCGCAATATCCCGAATCTTCCCGACCATTGCCCGCAGGCCGTTGCCACGCGTCGGGGAGATGTGACGAAATAGATCCAGGCGCTCGAACAGCTCGTCCACATCCACGGACAGCAGATCCCTCGGCAGTTTGCCGTTCAGGGCAATCAGGATGATCGCGGCCAGACCGCGCACGATCATGGCATCGCTGTCGATCATCAGGAACAGGCGACCGCTGTCCGGATCCAGGTAGTGGATCAGCCACACCTGGCTCTGACAGCCGTGCACGTAGTTCTCTTCCACCTTTTCATCGTCCGGGAAGGCCGGCAGTTGCTTGCCCAGGTCGATGATGTAGGCGTAGCGCTCTTCCCAGTCGTCCAGGAATTCGAAGGCTTCGTTGACGTCGTCGAGGGTAACGCCCTGGCCGAGCGGGTTGTCGAGGAATTGTTGGGCGGCTGCAGTCATAACGGATCAGGGAATTGTTGGTCGGGTTTGGTGAGCAGTGAACCGCATCGGCGGCGGTGGTGCAAGGGAATGCCTACAGCATCCCCAGCTCAAGCTTGGCTTCGTCCGACAGCATGTCGTTGTTCCAGGGCGGGTCGAAGGTCAGTTCCACGGTGACCTTGTCCACGTTCGGTACATGCTCCACCTTGCGCTTGACGTCGTCGGTAATCACCGGACCCATGCCGCAACCGGCGGCGGTCAGGGTCATCAGGATGTAGACCTGGTTGCCGTCGGGCGTGTCGTTGGTGATCTGGCAGTCGTAGATCAGCCCCAGCTCCACCACGTTGACCGGGATTTCCGGGTCGTAGCAGCTGCGCATGGCCTCCCAGACCTGGTTCTCGTTGACGGTGCCGTCTTCCGGCGTGTCGTAGCTGCTCTGGGGCGGTTCCTTGCCCAGGGCGTCCGCGTCATGGCCTTCCACCCGCGCCAGATTCCCGTTGACGGCCACGGTAAAGGTGCCGCCCAGGGACTGGGTGATGGTGACGAAGGTGTCGGCCGGGATCATGATTTCAGTGCCGGAGGGCACCAGCCGGGCTTCCACTTCGCGCTTGGTCAGGACAACTTCGCGTTCGGCCATGGATCGGATACGCCTCGCTAATCAGTGAATCAGGAAATGGAGAAGCTTTCGCCGCAACCGCACTCGGCTGTCGCATTCGGGTTGCGGAAGTGGAACATGGAGTTCAGGCCTTCCCGAATGAAGTCGATTTCGGTGCCGTTGACGACGGGCAGATCCTTGCGGGCCACATAGACGTCGACGTCCTCGAAATTGAAGATCGCATCGTCGTCGCCCTGTTCGGTCACCCACTCGGTCTCGTACATGAAGCCGGAGCAGCCGCTCTTGCGGATGGCCAGGCGAATGCCGCGGGCTTCCGGTTTGCTGGCGAGCTGCTTGCGCACGTGGGCGATGGCGGCCGGTGTCAGGGTCACGCCAACGCTGGGGGTAAAGGTTTCAGCCGTCATGTTTCGCCTCCCGATGTCTCAATCCGCAATCAATCTGGTTTTACTCTGCGAACAGTCGCTGGATCTTCTGCAGGGCCGCAAAGAACTGCTCCACTTCGTCCAGTGTGTTGTAGAACGCAAAGGACGCGCGAGCGGTGCCCGGCACACAGAAGAACTCCATCAGCGGCATGGCGCAGTGATGGCCGGTACGGATTGCAATGCCCTGCTGGTCGAGCAGGGTCCCTATGTCACTGGGGTGCAGACCGTCGATTTTAAAGGACAGCACCGGCACTTTTTCTTTCGCGGTGCCGATCACGGTCATGCCCGGTACGGTCTCCACCAATTCGTTGGCCCGCTGCAGCAGGGCCTGTTCGGCGGTCTCCAGGGCGTTGCGGCCCAGGCCCTCGACATAGTCGATGGCCGCGCCCAGTCCGACCGCCTCGGCGATCGGTGGTGTGCCCGCCTCGAACTTGTAGGGCAGGGTGTTCCAGGTGGTCCGCTCGAAGGAGACCCGTTCGATCATCTCGCCCCCGCCCATGAAGGGCTCCATCTCTTCCAGCAGCGCTTCGCGGCCATAGAGCACGCCGATGCCGGTCGGGCCGAACAGCTTGTGGCCGGAGAAGGCATAGAAGTCGCAGTCCAGCGCCTGCACGTCCGGGCGGTAATGGGGTACGGCCTGGGCGCCATCAATCACGGTCAGCATGCCTTTCGCTTTCGCCTTGGCGATCAGTTCGCGAACCGGGTTCACGGTGCCCAGCACGTTGGACACATGCGTCACCGCGAGGATGCGGGCGCGATCGCTCTGCAGCAGGCTGTCCAGCGCGTCCAAATCCAGCTCGCCCTGAGGCGTGACCTGGATCGGCAGCACCTTGGCACCGGTGCGCTGGGCCACCATCTGCCAGGGCACGATGTTGGCGTGGTGCTCCATGGTGCTGACGAGGATTTCGTCACCCGGTTGCAGCCGGTCGGCCAGGCCGTTGGCGATGGTGTTGATGGCTTCGGTGGTGCCGCGGGTCCAGATCACCTGACGGGTGCTGGCCGCGTTGATGAAGCGACGGACGGTCTCGCGGGCGCCCTCGAATGCCGCCGTGGCGCGGTCACCCAGGGTGTGGGCGCCGCGGTGCACGTTGGAATGGCACTCGCGGTAATAGCGCTCCATGGCGTCCAGGACCGCAACGGGCTTTTGGGCCGAGGCGCCATTGTCCAGGTACACCAGGGGCTTGCCGTTGACCGTTTCGGCCAGGATCGGGAAGTCCCTGCGAACGGCGTTCACGTCCAGGGTTTTTTGGGCTGCCGCAAGATCCGTCATGGTGTTCAGGCTCCTTCGAACGCTTGTTCGATAAACCGGTTCAGGCGCGCTTGTACGGTTTCCCGAACGGCTTCCACCGGAATCTGCTCGATCAGCTCGTTGATGAACGCCATGCTCAGCAGCGTGTTGGCTTCACGGCGGTCGATGCCGCGGGACACCAGGTAGAACAGGGCAGTCTCGTCGAGCTGACCAACGGTGGCGCCGTGGGCGCATTTCACGTCGTCGGCGTAGATTTCCAGTTCCGGCTTGGTGTCGATTTCCGCGCCGGTGGAGAGCAGCAGGTTCTTGTTGCTCATGTTGGCATTCGACTTCTGCGCATCCTTATGGATGTGGATACGGCCATTGAAGATCGCGTGGGACTCGTCCGCGGCAATGTTGCGATAGGTTTCCTCGCTGTCGCAGTGCGGCGCCACGTGCTCAATGGTAGTGTGGTTGTCGAAATGCTGTTTGTCCTGGGTGACGGCGACGCCGTTGAGGCGGCAGTTGGCGCCCGGGGCTTCCAGGCGCACCTGCAGGTCGTGACGGCGCAGCGGGCCGCCAAAGCCGACGCAATGGCTGTCCAGCCGGGCGTGGCCCAGCAGGCGGGCGCCGGTGGCGCCGATGTGATGGATGTTCTCGCCTTCCAAAGACAGGCGCACGTTGGTGACGTTGGCGCCATCCGCCAGGCTGAATTCGGTAACCGCATCCACCAGGGCTGTCTGGTCGCCGGTGGAGATGTATTCTTCCACCAGGGTCATCTGACTGTTCGCGCCCGCGTCCACGTAGATGCGGGGATAGACCGAGCCGGCCGCTTCCGCGTCCGCTTCAAAGATGACGAACAGCGGGCGATCCAGGACGGCGTCCTGGCGCAGCCGGATATACAGGCCGTCTTCGAAACGAGCCGTGTTCAGGCGCGCCATTTGCACGGCGTTGTTGTCCAGCGTGTTGTCCAGGCGATCGGCCAGTTGCTGGGCAGTCTCATCATCCAGATCGACAAAACTGCGGATCTCGATGCCGTCCACGTCCGGGAAATCGCTGGCTTCCGGCACCAGCACGCCGTTGTGGATCACGACGTGGTAGCCGTCTACTGCCAGGCCCGGGCCTGAATTCCGGCCGGACGGCAGGCTGGCGGCCAGTTCGTTCGTCAGCTTGAGATAACGACTGGAGTACTTCCAGTTTTCCGTCTTGCGCGTGGGCAGCGGCATGTCCGCCAGGGCCTTGCCGCGCTGTTCGCGCAGGGTCTTCAGCGGCGCCGGCAGGTTGCTGCCTGCCGCTTCGAGGAAGGCGCTGGACAGGGTCGGTGCTGCTTTCATCATAACCACCCCTCAGCCGGCCTCGACTTCGTCGCTGTCCTTGATGCCGAGCCAGCCGTAGCCGCGCTCTTCCAGTTCCAGGGCCAGTTCGCGGCCGCCGGATTTGACGATCTTGCCGCCGGCCAGTACGTGCACGTAGTCCGGTACGATGTGGTTCAGCAGGCGTTGGTAGTGGGTGACCATCAGCACGGCGCGCTCCGGGGAGCGCAGGGCGTTGACGCCGTCGGCCACGACCTTCAGGGCGTCGATGTCCAGACCGGAGTCGGTCTCGTCCAGGATCGCCAGACGCGGTTCCAGCAGCAGGGCCTGCAGAATCTCGTTGCGCTTCTTCTCACCGCCGGAGAAGCCTTCGTTGACGCCGCGCTTGAGGAAGGCCGGGTCCAGGTCCACCTGCTTGGTGGTTTCCTTGGCCAGCTTCATGAAGTCCACCGCGCTGAGCTCTTCCAGGCCGCGATGCACGCGCATGGCGTTCACCGCGGTGCGCAGGAATTGAAGGTTGCTGACGCCGGGAATTTCCACCGGGTACTGGAATGCCAGGAAGATGCCATCGCGGGCGCGCTCTTCGGTTTCCTTGTCCAGCAGGTTCTCGCCATCGAGCAGGACCTCACCTTCGGTCACCTCGTAGGCTTCGTTGCCGGCCAGGACCGCAGACAGGGTGCTCTTGCCGGAGCCGTTCGGACCCATGATGGCGTGGACTTCGCCCGGTTTGATCTCCAGGTCGATCCCCTTGAGGATTTCCTTGCCATCGACGGCGGCGTGCAGGTTACGAATGCTCAGCATGGATGATGGTCTCTCTCTGAATTCCTGAATTCTGTGTGCGTGTGCGATAGCAGGCGTTGATTAACCTACGGACCCTTCGAGGCTGACTTCCAGCAACTTGCCGGCCTCGACCGCAAATTCCATCGGCAGCTCCTTGAAGACTTCCTTACAGAAGCCGTTGACGATCATGGAGACCGCCTGTTCCGGATCGATACCGCGCTGGCGGCACAGGAACATCTGCTCGTCGCTCACCTTGGACGTGGTCGCCTCGTGCTCGACAATGGCGCCCTTGTTCTTGCTCTCGATGTACGGGAACGTGTGGGCCGCGCACTGATCGCCGATCAGCAGCGAGTCGCACTGGGTAAAGTTGCGCGCGCCTTCCGCGCCGGGGCCGAACTTGACCAGTCCGCGGTAGGCGTTGCTGGAGCGGCCGGCGGAAATCCCCTTGGAGATGATGGTGCTGGACGTGTTCTTGCCCAGGTGGACCATCTTGGTGCCGGTATCCGCCTGCTGGTAGTTGTTGGTCAGCGCCACGGAGTAGAACTCGCCCACGCTGTTCTCGCCACGCAGCACGCAGCTCGGGTATTTCCAGGTGACGGCAGAGCCGGTCTCGACCTGCGTCCAGGAGATCTTGGAGTTCTTGCCAATGCAGGCGCCGCGCTTGGTGACGAAGTTGAAGATCCCGCCTTTGCCGTTCTCGTCCCCCGGGTACCAGTTCTGGACAGTCGAATACTTGATCTGCGCATCGTCCAGGGCAACCAGTTCCACCACGGCGGCGTGCAACTGGTTTTCGTCCCGCATGGGGGCGGTGCAGCCTTCCAGATAGCTGACGTAGCTGCCTTCGTCGGCAATGATCAGGGTCCGCTCAAACTGCCCGGTGTTGGCCGCGTTGATACGGAAGTACGTGGACAGCTCCATGGGGCAGCGCACACCCTTGGGCACGTAGACGAAGGTGCCGTCGGAGAACACGGCCGAGTTGAGACCGGCGAAGAAGTTGTCGCCCGCCGGTACCACGGAGCCCAGGTATTTCTGCACCAGTTCCGGGTAGTCCTGAATCGCCTCGGAAATCGAGCAGAAGATGACACCGGCCTTGGCCAGCGGCTCCTTGAACGTCGTCGCGACAGAAACCGAGTCGAAAACCGCATCAACGGCAACGCCTGCGAGCTTCTCGCGCTCGTGCAGGGGGATGCCCAGCTTCTCGTAGGTTTTCAGGAGTTCCGGATCGACGTCGTCGAGGCTCTGGGGCATGTCCTCTTTACGCTTGGGCGCCGAGTAATAGGAAATCGCGTTGTAATCGATTTTCGGGTAGCCGACATGCGCCCAGTTCGGCTCGTCCATTTCCAGCCAGCGACGGTAGGCTTTCAGGCGCCAGTCCAGCATGAACTGGGGCTCTTTCTTGATGGCGGAAAGGCGCCCGATGATGTCTTCGTTCAGGCCGGGCTCAAACGTTTCGGCTTCGATTTCGGTCACGAACCCGTGTTCGTATTCCCGTTTGATCAGCTCGTTCACCTGTTTGTCGGTGTTCGCCATGATCGTCGCTCCGTCTCTCTCAGATGCAGGCACGTTGAATGGCCTGCAGGCTCTATTTGCGTGTTGGCCATGGCCGTTGCCATGCCCGGAAATCTGCCTTCCCCGTTTTCTACAGGCGTTACGTTACCGGCCGGTGATCGGTTCCCCGGTCGATGCTGACGCCCTTGTCGTTCTTATGGTGGGTCTTCTGGGGGAGGATTGTACAATATCAGAGTAAAATAGTCAGGTATTAAATGGTCGTACCTGAGGTCTCTGCGGGCAGGGCCTTCGCCGGACTTTCGGGTTGCCGGAGCCACCCGGAAAGCCGCGCATTATAACGCATCCGGGGGCGTTTGGTTACTGTCTGTCGTGATCGGAACGGCCGGCGCTAATAAGGCGCATAGAGCGATTCAATGTCCGTGGTGTAACTGATGCCCACCAGTTTCCAGCCCTGATCCGCCTGATAGAAGGTGAACTGCCACGCCATGGCGGCCTCGGCGAATTTCTGCAGCCAGGTTTCCCGGTAGAAGTCGTCGGCGATGGCTTCGCGTTTGACCCGAGATGTGCCCACCGTCCTGCCGGCGCGATCGAAGACTTTCTGGAAGTAGGTGTCGGCTTCCTTGGCGGAGGCATCGAACGGCTTTCGGGGCACGCCGAGGTAGGGGGCAAGGCCCGCATAGGCTTCCGCCACTTCGCCCTGTTTCACCTGCGTCATGAAGGCCTGGGTCTGGGTCTTGATGGCGTCGGGGCTGGCCAGGGTATCGGCGGCAGCGGGGAGAGTGAGAACGAAAAGCAGGAGGCTGGCAACGCGGGCGATCTTTAACAGCATGAACAGTGTCCAGGGTAAGCGGGGGTGGCTCAGTCGTCTGAATACTCTATGCTAGTCCTCCTTTGCCCGTCACGCTGTGACTCAATCCGTTTTCCAGAGGTTGTTCCGCCCCATGGCCGTTGTCCTGTCCCTGTTTGTGAAGCTATTGCCGCTGTACATCACCGTGGCATTGGGCTGGGTTGCAGGGCGCTATCTGGAGGCCAGTGGTCGCCATATTGCCGGCATCATGCTCTACATCGTGACGCCGTCGGTGATTTTCTCCGGGGTCATGGCCGCGCCGCTGACGCCGGAAGTGCTGCTGATGCCGGTGATCGTGTTCGGCTTCTGTACCGGCGTGAGTCTTTTGCACCTGGCCATCGGCAAGCGCATCCTTTCGGACGGCACGGCCAGCATCATCCCGCTGGCGGTGGGCACGGGGAACACCGGCTACTTCGGCATTCCCGTGGCGCTGTTGCTGTTCGGTGAGGAGGGTGTGGCGCTCTACATCGTCTGCATGCTGGGCACCACGCTGTTCGAGAACTCCGTGGGCTATTACCTGGCCGGGCGAGGGCGCTACAGCGCCCGGGACTGTCTGGCCCGGGTGGTCCGCCTGCCGGCCATTTACGCGTTCCTGCTGGGTGTCGTGCTCAATCTCAGTGACGTGGCCATACCGGCCGTGTTCCAGCCCCTGTTCGACAACCTGCGTGGGGCCTACAGTATTCTCGGGATGATGATCGTGGGCATGAGTATCCTGAATTTCCGGGGCCTGTTGGGGAATGTGCGCTTCACCGCGCTCGCCTTCTTCGGCAAGTTCGTGGTCTGGCCTGTCGCGGCTCTGCTGTTCTGGTGGCTCGACAGTCACTGGTTCGGCTTCTACGACGAGGCGGTCTACCGGGCCATTTTCCTGGTCTCCATCACACCGATCGCCGCCAATACCGTGGTCATCGCGACGCTGCTCGACGCCTCCCCGCGCCAGGCGGCGGGCACCACGCTGCTGAGCACGCTGTTTGCGCTGGCGTATATCCCGGTAATGGTCGCCATCTTCCTGGCCTAATCGCCGAACAGTGACAGCTGGTTGCTGTCGTCCTGCTGCTTGCCTCGCACCTTCGGCCGATTCTGGCGCGGGCCCTTACGGCTGCCGTGGCGCTTGAGAACCCGGTCGGTTTCCGCCCGTGTGACGTGATTCTTGCGAAACTCGCTCACCGCCTGACGGGCTTCGCGGGCGGCCTGTTCATGGTCACAGATCGGCGTTGTGTATGACTGTCCACCATAACGCGCGTGCTGGTCCCGGGTCATGTGCCAGGGGCTGTGGATAAACTCATCCGGCACGCCTTCCAGTTCGGGAATCCAGCGGCGGATGAAGGTGCCATTCGGATCCAGCTTGCGGGACTGCAGCTCCGGGTTGTAGATGCGCAGGGCGTTGATGCCGGTCAGGCCGCTCTGCATCTGGGCCTGGGGGTAATGGATGCCCGGCTCGAAGTCGGTGAACAGGCGGGCCAGGTGCAGGGCCGGATCGCGCCAGTGCAGCCAGAGCTGGTAGCTGGCCACGGCCATCAGCATGGCGCGCATGCAGAAGTTGATCCAGCCGGTCTCCCGCAGAGCCCGCATGGCCGCATCCACCAGCGGCCAGCCGGTTTGCCCCTCCGCCCATCGCGCCAGCCGTTCGCCATCGTTGGGGCCCTGCTTGAGCGTTTCCAATTCCCGGTGAATGGCGCGGAATTCGAGGTTGGGTTCGTCTTCCAGCTTCTGGATGAAGTGGCAGTGCCAGTGCAGACGGGAGCGAAAGCTGCGCAGGCTGGCCTGTCGCCTCGGTAAGCTGGACGGATGATCGCCGTTGGCTTTGGTCTGCTGATAGATGGATCGCAGGCTGACCGTGCCGTAGGCGATGTGCGGGCTCAGCCGCGAGCACCCTTTGACCGCCGTGTTGGGGCTGGAAATGTTGTACTGGTAGCCAATGCAGCGCCGGGCCAGGAAGCTGTCCAGCAGCTTTTCGCCCGCGGCCATGCCACCTTTCTGTCGGCCGGGGCAGGCGAGGGTATACGCCAGTGTTGGTGTCGTCAGGTCACAAGCGCCTGGAACACCGGGCGCCGCCGGAATTTGCGCCGGTGCTTCCAGCACGGGTTGTCGCATCAGCTGCTGCCAGGCATCGTCCCACAGGTCCCTGTCGGCCAGTCGGCGGACCACGCCGAACTGCCGCCACTCCTGAAACTGGACGCCGTTCCCGGCACACCATTCGATGACCGCCCGGTCCCGCTGGAAGGTCCAGTCGTTGCCGGTTTCCTCATGGGCGTGCAGGTGGGTGAACCCGGTGGCCTGTTTCAATAAGTGCAGCACGTCGACCACGGCTCCGGTTTGCACCCTCAGCTGGCTGCCCCGCTTGCGCAATGCCGCGTCCAGTTCAGCCAGGCTGTCCGCGATAAACGCCCAGTGCCGCTCGCTGGTATCCGGACGTTGCCAGTATTCCGGCTCGACCACGTAGAGCGGGATAACCGGCTCGCCCCGTTCGACGGCCGCCAACAAGGGGGCGTGGTCCGCCACGCGCAGGTCGCGTTTGAACCAGACGACGGTGGTCATCGGGCGTTCGCCTCGCCGGCTTGATGCTTATGGCGTCGGCAACGCTCGCTGCAGTAACGCACCTGATCCCAGTCGCGGGCCCATTTGCGACGCCAGGCAAAGGGGCGGCCGCAGACGGCGCAGTGCTTTTCGGGGAGATGGTTTTTGCGGTGCATCGGGCGACGATCCTGTGCGTATTCTGTCAAAGCTACGTGGTGTTCCGGTCGACGGATGACCGGGCGGTCCGACCGTGCCACACTCCGAAAAGAGATGAGTATGTCCGGGGAGGCCTCATGCGACTGACGATAACCTTCACACTGGCGCTGCTGGCGATCTGGCCGGCGCTGTCCCAGGCGGCATTCCGCTGTGGCACCGGCCTCGTGGATGTGGGCGACTGGCCGGTGGAGGTCGAAGAACGTTGCGGCCAACCGGACTACGTGGCGGTGTATCCCGAGGCGTCGTTGCCCGGCATCGGCATCGTCCAGACGGTGGAGCACTGGTACTACAACCCCGGCCCCAGTGGGTTCGTCAGACGACTGGTGTTCCGCAACGGCAAGCTCACCAAGGAAGAAAGCATGGGGTATGGGTTCCTGCCCGGTGCTGCCGGTGATTGCAAACCCAACGATCTTCGCGAGGGCATGAACGAATTCGAGATTGTGCGCCGTTGTGGCGATCCACTGTCCAAGCACGTTGAGTGGATCGTGCCCTACCAGGACAACCGGAACTACGGCGGGCTGACCGCCGCCTATCCGCAGGAAGAGTGGCTGTACGAATTCGGGCGTAACGAGTTCCGCCGGGTTGTGACTTTCCGTAATGGCCGGATTACCCGGGTGGAGAGCACCGGCAAACCGGCGCGATAGACACTATCTTTCCAGGAAACCCGGGTGCCTTCGGTCCCGGGGATCATTCAAGAGGAGATACGCCGTTGCGGACCCGTGATGACGGACTCGCCGTGCCCGACGCCCTGCTGTTCGACTGGCACGGCACCCTGGTCGACACCCACGACGCCATGTTCAGCGCGATGGAGGAAATGCTGCCCCAGCTTGAAGATCTCGGGCTGGTCGAGCATTTGCTGCCCGAAGACCAATGCAATACGCCGGAGGATGCCCGGCTGGTGCGCTACATCCGTATCTTCCGGCGACTGCATCCGCGCATCCTGGCGGAGCGTCGGGTGTCGAGGACCGATATCTTCAACGCCATCTTTGGCGACGACCGCGAAGCCAAGGCCATTGCGCACGAGGCCTACAACGCCTGCTATCGCAAATACTTCGGTCAGGTGAAGCCCTTCCAGGAGGGCATCGTGGACTACCTTCTGGCCTGCCGTGAACTGGGCATCAAGCTGGTGGTGGCTACCAACCGCAACCGGGAATTCCTCGACACCGAGCTGAGCACCCTGGAAGACGGCCGCTGGCTGGAGTTGTTCGATGCCACCGTCTGCGCCGACGATGTGGTGCATTACAAGCCGGATCCGGAGATGATCCAGAGCGCGGCTGATAAGGTCGGCCTGCCAGTGGATGCGCACGTCTGGTACGTCGGCGACGGTTACACCGACATGGTTACGGCCAATAACGCCGGCATCACCGCGGTGTTCTATAACGGCTCGGGCTGGGATCCGCAGAAGATCGACAGCTGGTTCCGCAAACAGGATCGGCCGTCCCTGGTGCTCGAGAGTTTCGAAAGCCTGATGGACGAGCTGGCGGCGTTCCCTGGCGGTGCGTTCCGGCGGGCGGTTGCCGATGTGCGGCCAGCGGCCTATCGGCCGCCCGTGACGCCCCAGCCAAGAGTCGAGCCGGACTGGCATCCGGCGGTGGCGAAACTGGTCCGGCCGGAGGCGATTCTTTTTGACTGGCACGCCACGCTGGTGGACACGCTGGATGCCATGTACCACGCCGTGGACGATATGCTGCCGGAGTTTCGCCAGTTGGGGTTGATGGAACGCCTGCTCGAACCGGAGGACAGCAAGACGCCGGAAGACGCCCGTCTGGTTGCCTATGTGAGGGAATACGCCCAACTGCATCCCAAGGTGCGGGCAGACCGCAAAATCTCGCGCACGGACATTTTCGAAGTGCTGTTCGGCGACGATCAGGATGCCAAGGCCATCGCTCACACGGCATTCAACCGGCACTACCGCAATCACTATGGGACGGTCACGGCGTTCGAACCCAAGGTCAGCCAGATGCTGCGTGGCATCCGCAAACTGGGCATCCGGGTGGGCGTGATCACCAACCGGGACCGGGAGTTCTTCGAGCACGAACTGGCAGCGGTGGAGGGCACCGGTTGGCAGCATCTGTTCGATACCGAGGTGTGTGGCGACGACACCCCCCTGCGCAAACCGCATCCGGATCAGTTGATCCTGGCCGCGGAAAAACTGGATTATCCGGTGGGACCCCGCGTCTGGTACGTCGGTGACAGCACCACCGACATCATTGCCGCCAAGCGTGCGGGCATGACGGGCGTCTTCTTCAATGGCGCCCTGTGGGATCTGCCGTGGCTGCACAATATTTTCCCGGGCACTCATCGTCATCCCCACAAGCCGGACGTGGTGGTTAATGACTTCTCGGAATTCTGGGCGCTGGTGCTGGCCTGTGAAGTGGGTCCTCCCTGACCGGTACGATTAAGGCGACGTGACGTCTGCCAGGACCTGGCCACTTAAGGCCTTCTCGATATCTATCCCGAGTGCCACGGCGCCGATCAGCTCGCCGCTGCGGGGATCGTGCAGGGCGCGGGAGGCGATCACCTGGAAGTGTTGAGCTGACGCATCGTAGCGGACCGGGCCAATATAGAAGCCGTCGCCCGGATCGGCAGCGACCACGCGGAATTTGTCTTCGTCCCCCTGCCAGTAATCGCTGGTCATCTGGCTGGAGGCCACCAGGGAGCCCTGGGCGTCCATCACCATGGTTTCCGTCACCCGGCCATGTTGCTGTTCCTGCCACTGGCGCAGTGCCTTGGACAGGGGGCGCTCCAGGATGTGCTGCGCCTCTTCACTGGGCGCGTCGGCCGTGGAGGCCTGCCAGATTTCGTCGATCATCAGGATGTCGGCCAGGGTGCTGGGTGGGGGCGGGTTGCTCAGGGTGTCCTGGATCGCCAGTTCGCTGATCGCCTGGTCCAGCAGGGTAGTGGACTGCCGCTGGATGAGTTGGCGCTCGCTGTCCTCCAGTTGGAAACCCGAGCTGACGCAGTCGTCGAGGTTGTCGTTGAACCGCGCCAGGAAACGGGGGTGCGCCGCCAGGAAATTCTTCCCCACATACAGGCCCAATGGCGCAAACCGGATGAACTGGCGTTGCAGTTGAACGCGCGGTGCGGAACGGTTGTCGCGGGCGTCTTTCAGGTAACGCTCCATCACGCGCTGGTCGACGACCATGGCGTCAATACGGTCACGCTCGATCAGGGCGACCAGTTGCCCCAGCGACGACACCTGCATGCGGGGTGTCAGTCCTTTCTTGTGGAGCCAGATCGACTCGTTGCTGCCGGCAATGGCGCCCAGGCGGGCCTTGCTCAGGCTGACGGGCTCCCGGGAGTAGAGGTACCACTTCTCCAGCGCCAGCGGCGCGCTTAACGTCGCAAACTGGTCGATGTCGTCGGAGGGCGTGATGGCCATGTAGCCATCAATCACGCCGGTTCGCAGGGAATGGATGCCACGCCGTTGCGGCACAATATGAACTTCGGGGCGCCAGCTGGTTTCATTCAGGGCGCAGCGCAGGGCTTCCACCGTGGTGCCGTGAACTTCGCCGGCCATTTCATATTGATAGGGGGCGGCTTCGGGGGCATAAATTTGCAACGGCTGTGTGGCCAGCGCGGATGTCGCCGCCAGACAGCCCAAGAGCAGAATGTAGGGAGCGCAGAACTTCATACCCGACCCGTGGAACGTATGCCGACGCCAATATACTTGTTCTTGCGGGAGAAAGTGTAGCAGTCGCAAGTGATTGGTGGCGGCGTAATCGCCTTCGGATGATTACAAAGTCTCCAGATTGTCGAGCAGCCATTCCGCCCGGGCCAGCAGGGCGTCCCGCCGCTCGGGTTTCTGCCGGTCCCAGTTGCGGTACATCATGCCCATGCGCGGATTGCCCTCGAAATCGCGACGATGCCTGTGGATAAAGTGCCAGTAAAGGGCGTTAAACGGGCAGGCGCCTTCGGTGGTTGCCTCGCTGACGTTGTAGCGGCAGTGACTGCAGTAGTCCGACATGCGCTGGATGTATTTGCCGCTGGCGGCGTAGGGTTTGGAACCCAGGTAGCCGCCATCGGCGTGCATCACCATGCCCAGGGTGTTGGGCAGTTCCACCCAGTCGTAGGCGTCGGCGTAGACCGCCAGGTACCAATCGCAGATCTCTTCCGGTTTGACGCCGGCCAGCAGGGCGAAGTTGCCGGTCACCATCAGACGTTGAATGTGATGGGCGTAGCCGTTGCGACGGGTGGCGTCGATGGCTTTGTGCATACAGCGCATGCCGGTCTCGCCGGTCCAGTAGAACCAGGGCAGGTCGCGGTCATTGCCCAGCCGGTTTTCCTTGGCGTATTCCGGCATCAGCAGCCAATAGATGCCGCGCACGAATTCACGCCAGCCAATGATCTGGCGGATAAAGCCTTCCACCGCATTCAGCGGCGCCTGGCCGCTGTAGTAATGCCGGGCGGCCGCCTCGCACACGCCCAGGGGATCCAGCAGGCCGCAGTTGATGTAGGGCGACAGGATCGAGTGGAACAGCCAGTCTTCCTGGTCCGACATGGCATCCTGGTAGTCGCCGAAGCAGGGCAGGGCAAAGTCCAGGAAATGGGCGAGGGCGGCTTCGGCATCCCCGGCCGTGACGGCGAAATGAAAGTCGTCGGTGGTGCCGAAATGATCGGAAAAGGTGTCGTCCACAAGCTCGATCACGTCGCGAGTGATGGCGTCCGGTTCCACCCGGAACGGGGCCGGCGCCGGTGGTTTGCCCGTCCACTTCTTGCGGTTGTCCGCGTCGTAATTCCATTCGCCGCCTTCGGGCTTGCCGTCGGGCGTCATCAGCAAGCCGGTTTTCCTGCGCATTTCCCGGTAGAAATATTCCATGCGCAATTGCTTGCGGCCCTCGGCCCAGCGGGCAAACTCTCTCTTGGTTGCGATAAAGCGGTCGTCGGGACGGATCTCGACCGGGACGTTCAGCGACTCGTGCCATTGGCGAATGGCGGCGTCCAGGCGGTACTCGCCACATTCGGTGGTGATGACCTTCTCAGGTTGATGTTGCCCGACCCGTTCGCGGATCACATCCAGCAGACTGTGATGCGGGCTGTCGGGATCGTAGGCATGGTAATGCACGGTCCAGCCGTTGTTTTCCAGCTCCCGGGCGAAATGCCGCATGGCGCTGAAAAGCAGGACGATCTTCTTTTTGTGGTGATTGGTGTAGTTCGCCTCGTCGCTGACTTCCGCCATCACGATGGCGTCCTGTTCGGGATCGGCCTCCCGCAGGGCGCTGATGTCCAGTGTCAGCTGGTCGCCGAGGATCAGGGTCAGGTGGCGCATCGGAATCTCCTTTGGGACGAAGATACGCCGTCGGGCCTTTCCCGGTTCATGCTGATCCAGGTCAATGTGACATCCGTCCAGCGGCGTAGACTGCATCGTGCCAATCATTGATGTGGAATGAGCCATGCCCGTCCAGTCCGCCTTTTGCCAAGAATCCCCTGTGTCCCCGTCCACCGCTTTCTGGAACGAATCGCTGATCCGGCGCTATGACCTGAGCGGCCCGCGCTATACGTCCTATCCCACGGCTGTTGAGTTCACCGACCGGTTCACGGCCGCCGACATGGCCGAGTCAGCCCGGGCCAGCGCGGCAAGCGGACGGGACCTGTCCCTGTACACGCACGTGCCGTTCTGCGCCCGGCTTTGCTACTACTGCGCCTGCAACAAAGTGGTCACCCGCAAGCGCGATCTGGCGATGCCCTACGTCGAACGGCTACTGCGAGAGGCGCGGTTGCAGGCCGACCTGTTTGGTGTGAAACGAACCGTCAGTCAATTGCACTGGGGCGGAGGCACCCCGACCTTCCTGCCACGTCAGGCGATGCAGCACCTGATGGCGGGCTATCGTGAGATCTTCAACCTGGAGACCGGCGAAGCCCGGGATTTCAGTATCGAAATCGACCCTCGCGAGCTGGCTGAAGAGACGCTGGCCCAACTGGCCGAACTCGGTTTCAACCGCATCAGTCTGGGCGTGCAGGATTTCAACCCGCAGGTGCAAAAAGCGGTCAACCGATTGCAGCCCCAGCGTATGGTCGAGGATGTGATGGTCGAGGCCCGGAAGCGGGGATTCGGCTCCATCAACCTGGACCTGATCTACGGTTTGCCCTACCAGACGCCGGCATCGTTTGCCGAGACGGTGGATTCGGTGATCGAAATGCGCCCCGATCGCCTGTCGGTTTTCAGTTATGCCCATCTGCCGGAGCGGTTTTTTCCACAAACCCGTATCAAGGATGAGACGCTGCCGTCACCGGCCGACAAGCTGACGATCCTGCACCAGACCATCGACCGGCTGCTGGACGCCGGTTACCAGTACATCGGCATGGACCATTTTGCGCTGCCGGACGATTCCCTGGCGGTTGCCCAGCGGGAAGGACGCCTGCATCGTAATTTCCAGGGCTACACCACCCACGCCGACTGCGACCTGGTCGCACTGGGGGTATCCGCTATCGGTCAGACCGGGCACGCCTATTTCCAGAACGCTCACGACCTGAAGGCGTGGGAGGCCCGGATCGACGCGGGCGAGCTGGCGACCATTCGGGGCGTGGCGCTGACGGAAGACGACCGGATTCGCCGTTGGGTCATTGGTCAATTGATTTGCCAGTTCGAGTTGGAATACGCCCGGTTTGAATCCAACTGGCACCATTCGTTTGGCAGCTATTTCGAAGAGGAATTGCAACGGCTTTGCGTGATGGAGCTGGATGGCTTGGTGAGCATTGGTGAGAGGAAGCTGGTGGTGCACGAGCCGGGACGGCTGCTGATCCGGGCCATCTGCCAGGTGTTCGACGCCTATCGGGCGAAAGGGGTGGGGCAGCGGTTTTCGCGGATTATTTAGGTGGCCGGAAGCTCCAGCCCCTCTCCCCGACCCTCTCCCGCCAGGGGAGAGGGCGTTCTTACCCCAAGTTAGCGGCATGAGCTCCCCTCGCCCCTTGCGGGAGAGGGGCCGGGGGTGTGCAAACCGGCAACATAGGTAACACCTCAAACCGGGAACATGGGTGACACAAGTTACGGTATGGGCAAGGAGGATGCGCCCATGCCCTGGAGAGAGACTTGTGTAATGGATCTTAAGATGCAGT